>JADLEU010000363.1 GCA_020845955.1 Anaerolineales bacterium | reverse complement strand
GCCCGCACGTAGTGGGCCCGCTCGAAGGCGGCCGGGTGGGGGCACGAGCGCTGGCTCATGCTGCCGCGCATCTGGTTGACCGACTCGTAGTCGTGGTCTTCCATCCAGCGCACCAGGTCGGCCCTGATGGCGGCCAGGCGGTCGATGCCGCGCGCCAGCAACTCGGAGGTCGTCATGACCACCGCGGCGCCGGCCATCAGGCCCTTGAGTACGTCCTCGGCGCCGTGCACGCCGCCGGTCAGCGCCAGGTCGGCCGCGATCCGCCCATAGAGGATGGCGATCCAGCGCAGCGGCAGCCGCAGCGCCTGCGGCGCGGCCGGGATGCTCAGCCCCGGGCGCGGCACTACCTCCAGGGTCTCCAGATCTATGTCGGGCTGGTAGAAGCGGTTGAACAGCACCAGGCCGTCGGCCCCGGCATCCACCAGGCGCTGGACCATGTTGGGCAGCGCGCTGAAGAATGGGCTGAGCTTGACGGCCACTGGAATGGTGACTTCCCGCCGGATGTCGATCAGTAGGTGGGTGTACATGTCTTCCACCGCCCCGCCGCTCAGGCCGGGGTCGGTGGTGATGACGTACATATTGAGCTCGAGCGCGTCGGCGCCGGCCTCCTGGATGTGGCGGGCGTACTTGACCCAGCCGCCGCTCGAGACGCCGTTCAAGCTGCCGATAACGGGGATGCCCAGGCTGCGCTTAGCGCGCCGGATGTGCTCAAGGTACTCGTCGGGCGCCAGGCGATAGGTCGAGGCCTCGGGAAAGTAGGACAGGGCCTCGGCGTAGCTTTCGGTGCCCTGGCTGAGGAAGTAGTCGAGCTCGTGGCTTTCGGCGTTTATCTGTTCTTCGAAGAGCGAGTGCAGCACTACGGCGCCGGCCCCGCTGTCTTCCATGCGTTTCAGGTTGTCCAAGCTCTTGCCCAGCGGCGAGGCCGAGGGCACCAGCGGGTTGCTGAGGGGCAGGCCCAGATAGGTCGTGCTCAGGTCGGTCATGGTGGCTCCTAATCCGCGGGCTGCGCCGCCAGCGAGGCGTAGCGCTTCCAGCGCTCGTCGACGTCGGCCTGGGCCAGCTCGAGCAGTTCTTCGGCGCGAGCCGGGTCCGATTGAGTGAGCACGCGGAAGCGCGTTTCGGTGTACATGTACTTGTCGACCGAGATGCTCGGGGGTTTCGAGTCGAGCACGAAGGGGTTCTTGCCCTCCCGCGCCAGCAGCGGATTATAACGGAACAGCGGCCAGTAGCCGGAGGCCACGGCCTTCTTCTGCTGGTCGAGGCCCAGGCGCAGGTCGTAGCCGTGCGAGATGCAGTGGCTGTAGGCGATGATGAGGGCCGGGCCGGGAAAGGCTTCGGCCTCGGTGAACGCGCGCAGGGCCTGGGCGTCGTTGGCGCCAAAGGCCACCCGCGCCACGTAGATGTGGCCGTAGGTCATCGCCAACAGGGCCAGGTCCTTCTTGGGCAGGCCCTTGCCGCCGGCCGCGAACTTGGCCACCGCGGCGCGCGGCGTGCTCTTGGAGGCCTGGCCGCCAGTGTTGGAGTAGACCTCGGTGTCGAGCACCAGCACGTTGACCTTGCGCCCGGATGCCAGCACGTGGTCGAGCCCCCCGTAGCCGATGTCGTAGGCCCAGCCGTCGCCGCCCACGATCCAGATACTGCGGCGCACCAGCACATCGGCCAGGCTGAGCAGGTCGCGGGCGGCGCGCGCCTCGGGCGCCTCGGCCGTTTGGGCCGGCAGCGCGGCCAGGTGGCCGCTGAGGCGCGTCTTGAGCTCCTGGACACGTTCGCGCTGCGCCAGGAGCCCGCTCTCGTCGCCCTGGTCGGCGGCCAGCAGCGCATCGACCAAGGCCGAGCCCACGACGCCGCCCAGGCGGGCAAGCAGCTCGTGGGCGAACTCGGTCTGCTTGTCGAGCGTCAGCCGGAAGCCCAGCCCGAACTCGGCGTTGTCCTCAAAGAGCGAGTTGGCCCAGGCCGGGCCGCGCCCTGCCTGGTTCTGGGCCCAGGGCGTGGTGGGCAGGTTGCCGCCGTAGATGGACGAGCAGCCGGTGGCGTTGGCGATCAGCGCCCGGTCGCCGAAAAGCTGCGTGATGAGCTTGAGGTAGGGCGTCTCTCCGCAGCCGGCGCAGGCGCCGGAGAACTCGAACAGCGGCTGGAGCAGCTGCGAGTCCTTCACCGTGCTCAGGTTCAGGCCGCGCCGGTCAACCTCGGGCAGGCCCTGGAAGAAACGCCAGTTGGCCTGCTGGGCGCCGCGCAGCGGCAGGCTGGCGCCGTTGGCGCCGATGGTGGCGCCCTGCAGCAGGGTCATGTTGATGGCCTTCAGCCGCGCCTCGCGCTTATTCTTGGCCGGGCAGACCTCGAAGCACAGCGCGCAGCCGGTGCAGTCGTCGGGCGACACCTGCAGGGTGTAGCGCTGGCCCTCGAACTCCTTCCAGCGGGCGGGCGACGAGGCAAAGCTGGGCGGCGCGCCCTCAAGCAGCTCGGCCGGGTAGACCTTTTCGCGGATGACGGCGTGCGGGCAGACCAGCACGCACTTGCCGCACTGGATGCAGACGTTCGGGTCCCAAACGGGGATCTCCAGGGCGATGCCGCGCTTTTCCCACTGGCTGGTGCCGGTAGGAAAGGTGCCGTCGATGGGCAGCGCGCTAACCGGCAGGTCGTCGCCCAGGCCGGCGATCATCGGCGCGATCACCTTTTGGACGAACTCGGGCGCCTCGGCCGGCACAGCCGGGCGCAGCGGGATAGTGCTGGTGACCGCGGCCGGCACTTTCACCGCGTGCAGGTGCTGCAGGGTCTGGTCCACGGCCTCGAAGTTGCGCTGCACGACGACCTGGCCGCGCTTGCCATAGGTCTTTTCGATGGCGCGCTTGATGGCGGCGATAGCCGCGTCGCGCGGCAGCACGCCGCCGACGCCCACACTTGCGCCCGCGGCGGCCGCCGCGGGCGCAAGTGTGGCGAAGAAGCAGGTCTGCATGATGGTGTTGATGCGGCCGCCCATGCCGGTGGCGCGCGCCACTTGGTAAGCGTCGATGACGTAGAACTTCAGCTGTTTGGCGATGATCTGGGCCTGCACCGGCTGGGGCAGGTGGTCCCAGACCTCCTCGGGGCCGTAGGGGCTGTTAAGCAGGAACACGGCGCCCGGCTCGGCCGCCTTGAGCACGTCGAAGCGCTCGAGGAAATTGAACTGGTGGCAGGCCACGAAGTTGGCCGACGAGATCAGGTAGGCCGAATGGATGGGCCGCGGGCCAAAGCGCAGGTGCGAGGTGGTGACCGAGCCCGACTTCTTCGAGTCGTAGACGAAGTAGCCCTGGGCGTAGAGATCGGTGTCCTCGCCGATGATCTTGATCGAGTTCTTATTGGCGCCCACCGTGCCGTCAGAGCCGAGGCCAAAGAACATGGCGCGGGTGGCGCCGGCGCCCTCGGTTGAGAAGCTGGGATCGTAGCTTAGGCTCAGGCGGGTTACGTCGTCGTGGATGCCGACGGTGAAGTGATTCTTGGGGTGGTCGCGCGTGAGCTCGTCGAGCACGGCCTTGACCATGGCCGGGGTGAACTCCTTGGACGAGAGTCCATAGCGCCCGCCGATGACGCGCGGCAACTGGCCGCTGCCCCAGTACTCGTTGAGGGCCGTCAGCACGTCCTGGTAGAGCGGCTCGCCGGCCGAGCCGGGCTCCTTGCAGCGGTCGAGCACGGCCAGGCTCTTGACCGTGCGCGGCAGCGCCTTGACCAAGGCTTCGCTGGAGAAGGGCCGGTAGAGCCGCACCTTGAGCACGCCCACCTTTTCGCCGGCGGCCTGCAGCGCCTCGACGGTCTCCTGGGCCGTCTCGGCGCCCGAGCCCATCAACACCACCACGCGCTGGGCGTCGGCGGCGCCGACGTAGTCGAACAGGTGGTACTGGCGTCCGGTCAGCTCGGCCAGGCGGTCCATGGCGTTCTGGACGCTGGCCGGGCAGACCAGGTAGTAGGAGTTGGCGGCCTCGCGGCCCTGGAAGAACACGTCGGGGTTTTGGGCCGAGCCGCGCATGACGGGGCGATCAGGCGACAGCCCGCGCGCTCGGTGGGCGCGCACCCGGTCATCGTCGATCATGGCGCGGAGGTCGTCGTCGCCGAGCTGCTCGACCTTCATGACTTCCGACGAAGTGCGGAAACCGTCGAAGAAGTGGAGGAAGGGCACGCGCGCCTCGAGCGTGGCGGCCTGGGCGATCAGTGCGCAGTCCATGGCCTCCTGCACCGAGTTGGAGGCCAGCATCGCCCAGCCGGCTCCGCGCACGGCCATCACGTCCGAATGGTCGCCGAAGATCGACAGGGCGTGGGTGGCCACCGAGCGGGCGCTGACGTGGAAGACGGTGGAGGTCAACTCGCCGGCGATCTTGTATAGGTTGGGGATCATCAGCATGAGCCCCTGGGAGGCGGTGAAGGTGGTGGTGAGCGAGCCGGTCTGCAGCGCGCCGTGCACCGCGCCGGCCGCGCCGCCCTCGCTCTGCATCTCGACCACTAGCGGCACGGTGCCCCACAGGTTGCAGCGCCCCTCGGCCGACCACTGGTCGGCCAGCTCACCCATGCTGGTGGACGGGGTGATGGGGTAGATGGCGATAACCTCGTTGACTTTGTGGGCGACGTGGGCGGCGGCTTCGTTACCGTCGATAGTTACCATTTTGCGCTCGGACATGGGCTGGCCTCGCTCGAGTAGTTTCCCCGTAAGCCTAGCCCATCCAGGCGGTTGTCTGTAGTGACAGACGGCGGTGATTTGGATGACGTGTGTCGGGATTTGAGCGGGGCCTGATGGTGCTGAACGGCTTGATTATAAGGGCAAATCGGGCCAGCGCGCCTTGGGCTGCGCCCATGTCATCTCGATGGCCGCGATGTCTCCGGCCGAGGGATCTTCCAGATGCGATGGCCCAATCAACACGCAACGCCTAGTCCAAAATCAGTTTTGCTCGCTTGAAGCGCGCCAGCCCGGCCGCCAGCAGCGCGGCGTCGACCACTAGCAGCACCGCCAGCGCCGCCAGCAGGATCTGGTCCATGCTCGACGACGTTACCCAGCGCAGCAGCCGATCCTGCGTCTCGGGCGGCAGCGCCTGAAGGCCAAAGATCGGCACGAAGAGCAGCAGCATGATGGCGATACTCATGGTCTGCGCCGCCTGGCGCACGGTGGCGGCGCGCAGCGAGACCAGCACGCCGGCCGTCGCCGACAGCCCGGCGCCCAGGAAGCTGAGGGCCAGCCCGGCCAGGGCCATGCCGGGCGGATACATGATCAACTCGCCCCGGCCGAAGGCCACGTTGACGGTGACCAGCCCGAGGAGCAGACTGGCCACGGTGACGCCCCAGCCGTAAGCGATGGCGGCCGCCACCTTGCCGAGCAGGATGGCCGTGTCGGACAGGCGGCTGGCCAGCAGCGTCTCGAGGGTGTGGCGCTCGCGCTCGCCGGCGAACGAGTCGGCGGTGAGGCCCGAGGTGAGGAAGAGCGGCACCCAGGCCCACAGGATGACGATGGGCGACTCGACCCACGCGCGCTCGCTCTGGTACGGCAGGAAGATGCCGAAGACGGCCAGCAGGATCAGCAGGCTGAGCCAGCCGCCGCCGGCGCGCACCCCGGCGGCCGTGACCCTGGCGCCGGCCCGCTGCAGGACGAACTCCTTGAGGTCCTTGCGCATCACGTTGAAGATGTCGGCGATCATGCCTCGGCCTCCTCGCTCATCAAGGTCAGGAAGACGTCTTCCAGGCTGGCCTGGCCTTTGCGCACTTCTTCGACCTCGGCGCCGGCCGCGACGAGCTGGCTGACGATGGGGGCGGTCTCGGCCGCGCCGCACAGTTCGATCGACAGCCGCCCGTTGACCAGTTCGGCCGAGGCCACTTCCGGCCGGGCGCGCACGGCGCTCAGCACGGCGTCGCTGAAGCCGCGCCCGACGACCTCCACGCGCGGCTGGCCGCCGCTGGCCCGGAGCTGGTCGGGGTGGCCGACGGCCAGCAGCCGCCCCTCGCGGATGACGGCCACCTGGGCGCACAGCTTCTCGGCTTCGTTCAG
>JADLEU010000362.1 GCA_020845955.1 Anaerolineales bacterium | reverse complement strand
CAGGACCCGGCCGAGTTCTTCGCCCGCACCTACCTCACCGAGGGCATGCGCCGGCTGCTCCAGTCCGCCGCGCGGCGCGTCACCGGCGCGGGCGGCGAGCCTGTCATCCAGGTCAAGACGGCCTTTGGCGGCGGCAAGACCCACAGCATGCTGGCCCTCTACCACCTGCTCGGCGGCCAGGCGCCGGCCGAGCGGCTGGCCGGCGTGCCCGAGCTGCTCGGCGAAACCGGCCTGGACCACCTGCCCCAGGCGCGCCTGGCAGTGCTCGTCGGTACCGCGCTCGACGCAACGCGGCCGCGCCCGGTCAAGGGCCTCAAGCGAGTCCAGGTCCGCACCCTGTGGGGCGAGCTGGCCGCGCAGCTGGGCGGCGCGGAAGGTTATGCCCTGGTCGAGACGGCCGACAAGAGCGGTGTCTCCCCCGGCGCCGACACGCTGGTGGAGTTGTTCGCCGCGTTTGGCCCTTGCCTGGTGCTCGTCGACGAGCTGGTGGCCTACTGCCGCAACCTGTACGGCGCCAGCGGGCTGCCCGGCGGCAGCTTCGACGCCAACATGACCTTCGTCCAGGCCCTGACCGAGGCCATCCGCCGCAGCGGCGCCAGCCAGGTGGTCGCCTCCATCCCCGAGTCTGCCGTCGAGATCGGCGGCGAGGCCGGCCAGGCCGCCCTCGCCCGGCTGGAGCAGGTCTTCGGCCGCATGGAAGCCGTCTGGATGCCGGTGGGCGTGGTCGAAAGCTTCGAAATCGTCCGCCGCCGCCTGTTCACGCCCGTGAAGGACGAGGCCGGGCGCGAGGAGACCTGCCGGGCCTTCAGCCGCATGTACGCCGGCGCCGACGCGGCCGACTTCCCGCCCGACAGCCGCCACGGCGCCTATCTCGACCGGCTGCGCGGCGCCTACCCGATCCACCCCGAGCTGTTCGACCGGCTGTACGACGACTGGTCCACCCTGGAGAACTTCCAGCGCACCCGCGGCGTGCTGCGCCTGATGGCGGCCGTGATCCACGAGTTGTGGGCGCGCGACGATCGCTCGCTGCTGATCATGCCCGGCAGCCTTCCGCTCGACGCCCAGGCCGTGCGCGAGGAGCTCACCCGCTACCTGCGCGAGGGCTGGGACGCCGTCGTGGACAAGGACGTGGACGGCCCGCGCTCCGAGCCGCGCCGCATCGACGAGGGCAACCCGCGCCTGGGCGCCCACCTGGCCGCCCGCAAGGTGGCCCGCGCCGTCTTCCTGGGCAGCGCGCCGTCGGTCAAACAGCAGGCGGTGCGCGGCATCGAGGACGTTCGCGTGCGGCTGGGCGTGGTCCAGCCCGGCGAGCCGGTGGCGCTGTTCAACGACGCCCTCAGCCGGCTGGGTGACCGGCTCACGTATCTCTACCAGGGCAACCGCCGCTACTGGTACGACACCCAGCCCAACCTGCGCCGGACGATGGAAGACCGCGCCAGCCGGCTGGAGCCGCACGAGGTCCACGCCGAGATCGAGCGGCGCTTGGGACGGGTGCGCGACCGGGGCGACTTCCACGCCGTGCACCTGTTCAGCAACACCGCCGATATCCCCGACGACGCCGAAGCTCGGCTGGTGGTGCTGGGACCGCAGTACCCCTACCACCGCGCGCGCCAGGACAACCCGGCCCTGCTGGCCGCCATCGACACGCTCCACCAGCGCGGTTATAACCCGCGCAGCTACGCCAACATGCTCGTCTTCGTCGCGCCCGACGAGGGTGTGCTGGCCGGTCTGGACCAGGAGACCCGCCGCTGCCTGGCCTGGAAGTCGATCGCCGACGACGCGGAGGCCCTCAACCTCGACGCCCACCAGGCCCGGCAGGCTGCTCAGAGCCTGGAGCGCAGCGACGAGACCGTCGATCTGCGCATCCACGAGGCCTACGCCTGGCTGCTGGTCCCGGCCCAGGAAGGCGCCAACCCGGTCGAGTGGCAGGCCCTGCGCATCGCCGGCGGCAGCGAGAGCTTCGTACAAAAGGCCGCCAAGAAGCTGCGCGGCGACGAGCTGCTCATCACGCGCTGGTCGCCGGCGCTGCTGCGTATCGAGCTCGACCGCTGGCTGTGGAAAGACGCGCCGCACCTGGGCCTCAAGAAGCTGTGGGACTACCTGGGCCGCTACGTCTATCTGCCGCGCCTGCGCGACGCGCAGGTGCTGCTGCGCGCCATCGAGGAAGGCCTGGGCAGCCGCGACTATTTCGCCTACGCGGGGGCCGTCACGCCCGAGGGGCGCTACCAGGGACTGGTCTTCGGCGAGCGCGGCAGCAGCGTGCACCTGGATGACGCCAGCGTGCTGGTGAAGCCCGAGGCCGCGCGGCGCCAGCTCGAGGCGGACGCGGCGGCGGTTGCCGGGCGGGCGGGCGCGGCGCCGGCCGGCGAGTTGGCGGGCGGCCTGCGCGCAGCCCAGGACGGCGGCGTGGAGGCCGCGGCCCCCGGCCGGGCTGAGGCAGCGCCAGCCGCGGGGACCGAGCGGCCACGGCGCTTTCACGGCGTCGTGCGGCTGGACGCGGCGCGGGTGGCGCGCGACGCCGGCCGCGTCGCCGACGAGGTGGTGCAGCACCTGGTGGGTCAGCTCGGGGCCGAGGTCGAAGTCTCGCTTGAAATCCACGCGCATCTGCCGGGCGGCGCGCCGGACACCGTCGTGCTCACCGTCAGCGAGAACGCGCGCACGCTGCGCTTCGAGAGCTTCGGGTTCGAGAGCGAGTAGCCGAACGAGTCGAGCGAAAAGACCTTCCGCCGGCGCGGGTCAGGGCGCGCCCCAGCCGCCGCGCGCGGCGGGACCCCACCGGCCACGGGGCGGCCTCGGGCCGGTCGCCGGGATGCCGCGCAGCCCGGCCAGGGGACAGAAGGAGGCGCCGCGCGCCAGGCCATCGCCGCCTGAGCGCTGAGCTCCAACGCGAGTTCGTGGAAACCAGCGCGCTCGCGTGCGCGCGCGATTCCTCGGCGGGATCGGGACACGCGCGGGCCTTAACGCGAACCGGCCAGATTCTAAGAACCTGGCCGGTTCACATTTTGTGGCTGGCGCGTTGGCCGCAACTTCCGGCGGCGCCCCTGGCCGAACCTCTCGGGTTGGCGGGGCGACACGGCGCGGTCCACGGGCGCAAGGCCAGCGAGAAAACCAGTCTGGGCGTCCTGGGCGGTTCAGTTTCCGGCGGCCAGGACAAGGATGGGCAGGGCCTGCAAGGCGAAGAGCAGCAGCAGGCCAGCGCTCATCCAGATCAGGAACGAACGGCGCAGGGCGCTGATCTCGCGCTCTTGTTCGGGCATGGCTCACCTCCGGACCCACGTCTCAACCAACCGTGTTGAGTATGTTTTACCCGACACGCGCCTGGCGGCCATCAGCCGGGGGGCGGAGATTGCCTCCGACTTAGGGCGGAGGTTGGGGCAGGGGCAAGCCGAGACGCCCGGGCTCGCGCGGCGTCCTTCCTGACCGCTTCGCGCATCGCCGGCCCATGCCGCCAGCGGGGGGACAAGCTCCCCGACCACAGCCAGGTGGCGGGCCGGGTCAGGCGGCGAGCGGGATTTCGACCTGCAGGCGCGTCCCCTGGCGCGGGGCGCTTTCGACGGCCCAGCGGCCGCCCAGGCGCTCGGCGCGCTCGCGCATCGACTTGAGGCCCAGGTGGCCGGGGAACACGGCGCCGGGGTCGAAACCGATCCCGTCGTCGCGCACCTCCAGGCGCAGGCCGGCGGGGTCCACCGACAGCACCAGATCGACGCGCGCCGCGCGGGCGTGCTTGGCGATGTTGTGGAGCGCTTCCTGGGCGATGCGGTAGAGCGCCTCCTTGACTTCCAGAGACGCGGCCGGTTCGGGGCCAAACTGGACGCGAACGTCGAGCCGGTGGCGGGCGCGCAGCGAATCGGCCTGCTTGGTCAGGGCCGCCACCAGGCCCTCGGTCCTGAGCGATTCGGGGCGCAGCTCGAAAATCAAGGCGCGCATCTCGGCCAGGCCGGCCTCGGCCAGCGCCAGCACGTAGTCGAGCGGATCAGACAGGCGGGTGGGGTCGCGCTCGAGCAGGGCGCGCGCCGTGCGCGCGCCCAGGGCAATGCCATACAGCGCCTGCGAGACCGAGTCGTGCAGCTCGCGCGCCAGCTTCTGGCGCTCCTCCAGCGCCGCCAGTTGGCGCGCCCGCTCGTACAGCCGGGCATTCTCGATGGCCACGGCCAGCTGGTTGACCAGCGATTGCAGCACGGCGATGTCGGCGGCGTCGAAGGCGTTCAGGCGCTCGCTCTCGACGTTGAGCACGCCCACGACCTCGCCCTTGATCTTCAGCGGCAGCACCAGCGCCGAGCCGATCTGGTCGTCGGCGATGCGCACGTAGCGCGGCTCGCGGCGCACGTCGGGCACCAGCAGTGGCTCGCCGCTGGCCGCCACCCAACCGCTGACGCCCTCGCGGCCCACGCGCAGCCGAAGCGGGCTGCACAGGCGGCATTCCGGCTCGCCGCGCCAGACGCCGGCCGAGGGCGGATAGACCACGACGCCGTCTTCGATCAGGCCGGCGTGAATGTGGTAGTAGCCGAAGCTTTCCTTGATTAGGCGCACCGTCTGGCACAGCAGTTCGTCCACGGCCAGGATCGAGGTGATGTGCTGGCCGACCTCGGCAATCAGCCGGAATTGATCGGCTCGCCGCCGCTCGGCGTCAAACAAGCGCGCATTGTCGATGGCCACGGCCGCCTGGTCGGCAAAGGCCAGCGCCAGGGCCGCCTGGGGGGCCGCGTAGTAGCCGGGCTGTTCGTGGTGCAGCGTCAGCAGGCCGATCACACGGTCCTTGGCCGCCAGAGGCACCCGCATCCAGGCGTGGATGTTAGGGTAGCGCCTTTCCAGGCCCTCCCCGGCCCGGGCGCGGAAGTGCCGCGCCTCGGGCGAATCGCCGCGGATGTCGGCGATGATCAGCGCCTGACGGGAGGCCATGAACGGTTGATCCAGGTCGAGGTCGGCCGCCAGGCGGTCCTGGGTGACGAGCGAGGCCGGCGCCGGCCCGCGGTAGGCGCGGGCCTGGAAGGTCTCGCCTTCCAAGCTGCTGATCGAGGCGCCGGTGTAGTCCACGACGCTCTTGAGCCGGTCGAGCACCAATTCCAGCGCCGGCTCAAGTTCCAGGGTCGAGACGACGCTGCGCGAAAGGTCGAGCAGGGCGGTCAACTCGCGGGTGCGTTCGTCCACGCGGCGCTCGAGCAACTGCATGGCCTGCAAGCGCTCCGTCACATCGCGGGTGACGGCCATGCCGGCAAAGATCTCGTCCCGCTCGTTGCGCAGCGGCAGACACTGCACCAGGTAAACGTAGGGACCGTAGGGCACCTCGATAGCAGTCTCGCTGCCGGCCAGCGCCGCGCGGTAGGCCGGCTCCAGCTGGGCGCAGACCTGCGCCGAGAAGATCTCGTAGATGGTCTTGCCCTCGAGCATCTCGCGGGTCAGGCCCACCTCGCTCAGGCCGGCGCCGTCCGCCAGCATATAGCGCAGATCGTGGTCGAACAGGATGACGGCCCCATCGGGAAAGTTGTGCGCCAGCGTGCGGTAGAGCTCTTCGCTGCGGCGCAGGGCCGCTTCCGCCGCCTGGCGCTGGGCCTCGCGCTGCTGCAAAGCGGCCGCCATCTGGTCGAAGGCCTGGGCCAACTGGCCCACTTCATCCCGGCCGGCCGGCGGCCGCCGGCCGGTGCGCACGCTCAGGTCGCCGGCCGCCAGGCGTTGCGTCGCGCCCAGCAGGGCGCGCACCGGGCGCAGCACGAGCCATTCGCTGCCGAAGAGGCTGACCGCCAAGGCCAGGAGAGTCACCAGCGCCAGCGCGGCCAGGTTGCGCGCCAGCGCCTGGTCGGCGCGCTGGTAGACTGCCGCCGCCGGGACGCCCACGGCCACCAGCAGCCCGCCCGCGGCGGCGCTGCCGCTGCTGAAGGGCGCAAAGGCATACAGGCGGTCCAGGCCCTCGGCGTCGGCCAGCTCGGCCGTGCCGTGCCCGGCTTGGGACTGCACCGCGGCCAGCAGCGCCGGGCTGATCTGCGCGGGGCGTTCGGCCGGCGCCTGCTCGGGGATCTGCGCCAGGGTCCGGCCGCGCGCGTCGAAGATCGTCAGGGTCGCGCCAGGCGGCAGGTCCGACGCGGCCGCCAACGGCTGCAGCCAATCGAGGTCGAGCGTCGCCAGCAGCAGCACGCGCATCTGCCCGCCGAAGTCGAGCACCGGGTAATAAAGGTTGACGAAGGTCTTGCCCAGCGACGGGTCGAAACTGGCCTCGCCCAGGCTGGCCTCCGGCGACTGGCGCGCCGCCTGGAACTCGGGCGTGGCGCGCAGGTCCACCGGCCCGCTGACCGGCACGACGCTGCAGAAGATGCGGCCCTCGGCGTTGACGACGCCCAGGTTGGCATAGCGTGGGTAGCCCTGGACGTAGCGCGCGCGCAGGTCGCTGTAGAGGGCCTGGCAGGTCTGCGCCTCGCCCAGGCTGGCCTCGTACACCTGCGCGAGATCGACCAGCACCAGCCGCGCTTGTTCGATCAGGGCGGCCTGTTCATCGGCCGCGGCCTCCGCCACGCGCAGCGCGGCTTGCTGGGTCGCCGCCGCGGCGGCCGCGCGCTCTTCGGAAGCGTTGTAGAACACGAGCAGCAATGCTGGCACGATCGCCAGCAGCGCCAGCAGCACGAGGCGAACGCGGAGGCTGGCGAACATCGCGGCTGCGTCAGCGGTCCCAGCGGCCGGCCAGCATCGGCGCGGCGGCAGCCGTAGCCTGGCTCAGGGCCGCCCCCACCGTGGCGCGGCCGCTCCAGATCGCATCCATGGCGGGCTGGATCACCTCGGTCGTGATCTCGCCGAAGTTCTTGACGTAGAAGTGCGGGCTGCGCACGGCGCAGCACAGGGTGTAGTCGACC
The DNA here is from genome assembly GCA_020845955.1 of Anaerolineales bacterium. GTDB lineage: Bacteria > Chloroflexota > Anaerolineae > Anaerolineales > UBA6663 > JADLEU01. Next base: position 5,533 of record JADLEU010000362.1, on the reverse strand, counting down.
AGGGCCGCGCGCGCCTCGGGCGGGTGAGCGGGGTTGTCGAGCCAGAGCGCCATCGCCTGTGGGTCGGAATAATACTTCTGCTCTAGCGGCATCCACAGGCCGCGCGCGTACAGGTCCACCGCCTGTGGGTCGTTGTGGAACTTGTAGAAGCGCGCGGCCGCGTCGAGGTGCGGCGTGCCGGCGAAGATCACCGTCGGACTGCCCAGGATTATCGTCTTGGGCTGCTGCATCTGCGGCAGCACCGCCAGGCCATAGTCAAGCCCCTCCATGGAAGCGTAGTCGAGCAGCTTCCATTGGCCGCGGATGTCCATGGCCAGCTGGCCGGTCTGCATGAGCACATCGCTGGCAGGCAATTGGCGCTGCTGCTCGGGGGTGGGCATGACGTGGTGCACCCACATCAGGTCAAACAGGCGCTGGACGGCTTCGACCGCGGCGGGCTGGTCGAGCAGCAGGCCGGTGCCGGCCTCGTTGACCACCTCACCGCCATTGCTGTAAATGAAGGGCAGATAGCCGTACCACAGGCCGGTCTCAAACGAGACTCCGTAGGTGACGATCTGCTCGGGGTCGAAATCGGGGTCGCCCGGGTGGCGGCCGGCCGCGTCAGTGGTCAGGCGCCGGGCCGCGCCCACGAATTCCTCCCAGTCCCAGGCCGCGGCGGGGCTGGACGGCGGGTACGGCAGCCCGGCCCGCTCGAAGACTTCGCGGTTGTAGAACAGCAGCATGATCTCGACCGCCGTGCTGGTGCCCAGTTGGCGGCCCGGGCCAAAGTAGTAGAAGGTCTCGGGCAGCCGGGCGCTCAGCGCTGGGTCGGCGGCCACGATGTCGGTCAGGTCGAGCAGCTTGCCGTCGCTGGCCCACTGCGGCGCGTGGGTCTCAAACAGGTACCCCACGTCGGGCGGCGTGCCGTTGGCGATCATCGCCGCGACCTGGGCCAGATATTCGGAGTTGGCGATGTGGCGCGCCTCGACCTGGATATCGGGGTTGGCCGCCTCAAAGGCGGCCACCATGCGCTCGATGGCTTCTTTTTCGACGGGCGAGCCCCAGTAGGTGAAGCGCAGCCTGACCGGCGCCGCGGTCGGCGCGAGGCTTGGCCCCTGGCAGGCTGCCAGCAGCACGACCGCCAGGGCCAGCCGCGCGGAGCGCTTGATCGTCTTCACACCTCTCCTTGGTCGTAGACCGCCTGCCGCGCCGCCAGGCAAGCTCAGGCGCCAGGCTGGCGCCGCACGGCGACCAGGGTGAAGTCGTCGGCCTGGGTTGCGCCGGCACTGAAGCCCCCCACGGCGGCCAGCACGCTGGCGACGACGGACTGCGGGCCAGCCGCCGCCTCGGCCGCCACCACCGCCTCCAGGCGCTCGATGCCAAACAGGTCCCTGGCGGTGTTGGCGGCCTCGGTGATGCCGTCGGTGTACAGCAGCAGCAGGTCGCCGGCCGCCAGCCGGCAGTCGTGATCGCGGTAGCCAATGCCATTGGCGACGCCGAGCACCAGGTCGCCGCTGTACAACTCGTCGGTCTGGCCCTCCGCCGCCCGCCACATCAGCGGCGGGTTATGCCCGGCGTTGGCGTAGGTCACCAGGCCGCTGGCCAGGTCGAGCACGCCATAAAAGGCGCTGACAAACATGTTGTTGGTCTGGCTGTCCTTGAACAGCAGGTCATTGGCCTGGGCCAGGGTGGCGGCTGGGCCGGGCTGGCGCTGCGCGGCCGCGCGGATGACGGCGCGGCAGTAGGCCATGAACAGCGCGGCCGAGGCGCCCTTGCCGGCCACGTCGGCAATCAGGATGCCCACCCGTGCCGGCTGGCCCGGCTGCTCGATGAAGTCATACAGGTCGCCGCCGACCTGGCGGGCCGACTGGTAGGCCGCGGCAAAGCTCCAGCCCTCCGCCCGGGGCGTGGCCGCGGGCAGCAGGCTGAGCTGGATCTGCCGCGCCACGGCCAACTCGTCTTCCAGGCCTTGCTGCTCGCGCTCGGTCTCGCGCAGGCGAGCCTGCTCCACCAGCAGGGCCGCCTGGTTGGCGAGCAGGCGCACGAAGCGCAGTTCAGTTTCGTCGAGCAAGCGCGGCCGCCGGCTGTCGAGCTCGAGCACGCCGATGGCGCGCCCCCCCACCAGCAGCGGGATGAGGGCGTGGCCGCGAAATCCCTCGCTGGCCCACAACTCGCCGGCACAGCCCCGATCAGCCAGGGCCGACAGGTCTTCAACCTGCCAGGGCCGCCCGGTGTGGATCACCAGGCCCGGACCTGAGTTGGCCGGCTGCGCCAATTGGCGCCCGGCGGAAACGGGGTCTGTGCGCCAGCCGCTGGCCGCGCGAATGACGAGCTCGCCCGGCGTGCCATTCGGCAGCAGCAGCGCGCAGGCGTCGCTGTGCAGCAGGTGCTGGGTCTCGTGCACCAGGTGGTCCATAAGCGCGGCCGGGTCGGAGCGGGCCAGCAGTTGGTTCGAGAACTCGAGCAGGGCCGCCTGGGCTTCCTGCGCCAACCGCAGCTTGTCGACGATGTCACCCAGGTGGCTGCTGACGAGCGGCGGGGGCAGGACGAGCTGGCTGGCAATCTCCTGGTCAGACAGCCCCTGCGCGGCCAGGCGCAGCACCTGGCTTTCGCGCTCGGTGAGCACCTCGGGGTGATCGGCGGTGTGGGTCTCGGCCAGCAGCCGGGCCGCGATTTGGGGCGAAAGCTGTGGCTGGCCCTGCGCGGCGGCCTTGATGGCGCGGCGCAGCTCGTCGGCCCCGGTGTCCTTAACCAGATAACCGACGGCGCCGGCCCGCAGAACGGCCGTGACGGCCAGATCTTCCACGACGCTCGTCAGCACGACGACCTGCGCCGGCAACCCGGTCTGCCGGATGGCGGCCGTGGCTTCCAGCCCGCTCATCACGGGCATGGCCAGATCCATCAGCACAACGTCTGGACATAACTCGCGAGCTAGGCGCACCGCCTCCGCGCCGTTGGCGGCTTCGCCGACGACGTCGATTTCTGGGTCCAGGGTCAAATACATGCGCAGGCCCTGGCGAACAATGCCGTGATCGTCTGCAAGGAGGACGCGGATTGGCACTCTAGGCCGAGTCTAGCATGATTGGAAGCGCCTTCATTCCGCCTAAAGTCGGAGAGGGTTCAAGCCCTGGGCGGATGGCAAGCGCGGCCGGCTATTGTAAATTATGGCGCAAATGGCAGAGGGAGGCGCTGGTCAGGGAGGCCGGGCAAGCATGAGAGTTCTTGTGGCGGACGATGAGCCGGCGGTGCGGCGCGGCTTGCGCATGACTCTGTCCCTGGAGAGCGGCGCCGAGATCGTCGGCGAAGCAGCCAGCGCCCGCGAAACGCTCAGTCTGGCGATGCTGCTGCAGCCGGATGCGATTGTGATGGACGCCGCGCTGCCGGACATGGAGGCCATGAAGGTGGCGCGGCTGCTGCGGTGGATGGCGCCGGGATGCCGCGTGGTGGTGCTGACGCTGCACGATACGGATGCGCTGCAGGCGGAAGCCCACGAGGCGGGCGTGCTGATGTGCCCGAAACACATGGGACCGGTCAATCTGGTGAATTGTTTAAAGAACTGCGGGACGCCCGCCAGCCGTGCGCGCTGATCAGCGCGGCGGTTCGCTCAGACTGGCTGGTCTGTGGTTCGCGGCTCGCCGCGGGCGACGCCCCCGCGGCTATTGGGAATTGGCCGCATCGACGCTGACCAGGCCGATGCGGACGGCGTAGAGGGCAGCCTGGGTCCGGCTGGGGACACCCAGCTTGGCCAGGATGTTGCTGACGTGGGTCTTGACGGTCTTTTCGCCGATGGTCAGGGACTGCGCGATTTCTTTGTTTGACTCGCCATGCGCCAGCAGCCGTAGCACTTCCGTCTCTCGCTCGGTCAGGGTCTCGGGGCTCTCGGGCGCCTTGACCTCGCGCATCAGGCGCGCCGCGGCCTTTGGCGAAAGCTGCACCTGTCCGGCCGCCGCCGCCTTGATGGCGCGGCGCAGTTCCTCGCCCTGGGTATCCTTGAGCAGGTAGCCGATCGCGCCGGCGCGCACCGCTCCCACCACTTTCTCATCCTCTAGCACGCTGGTCAACGCCACCACCTCGGTGTCGGGCAGCTCGCGCCGCAGGATGCCGATAGCGCTGATGCCATCCATGACCGGCATCAGCAGATCCATCAAGACCACGTCCGGGCGCAGCTCCCGGGCCAGGCGCACGGCCTCGGCGCCATCGGCGGCCTCTCCGACGACCTCCAGCTCGGGGTCGAGGGCCAGGAACATGCGCAGGCCCTGGCGGACAACGCTGTGATCGTCGACGAGCAGGATTCGAATGGACATGCTGGAAGTTTAGCATGGAACCAGCGAGAGGGCACAAGCGTCCTAATCTTAGAGACGCCGCTGCCAGTGCCGCAGTTCCACTCCGCCGATGGTCTGATTCTTGAATCGCCTCGAAGACCGATGCGGCCGGCCGGGGAGCGTGCCATAGTGACACTGGAGAAGGGAGAAGGCGTTAAGGTAGCGCGGCGGAAGAGCCGCCGCCAAGGAGGAAGTGAGATGAAATCGAGCAAGGTTGTCCATTTGTTGTCGTTGGCAGTTCTGGTGCTGGCGCTGGCCGCGGGCGCCTTCGGGCCAGCCAGCCCAGTCGAGGCCGCGCCAGCGCTGGAGGGCACAACGACCGAGGCCAGCGCCACGGTGGCAACCGGGCGCTTGAACGTGCGCACCGGGCCAGGCGTGAACTATACGATCGTCACGCGCATCGACCTGGGCCAAAGCATGACCCTCACTGGCCGCAACCTCAGCGCCACCTGGGTGCGCATCCGCCTGCCAAACAGCATTGAAGGCTGGGTCAGCGCGCGCTACATCCAGGCCAGCATTCCAATCGCCGATCTGGTGGTGACGTCAACCACAAGCCCCACGCCGGCCCCAACGCCCACGGCGGTCGTGACGGTGAGCCAACTGCAGCTGCGGGCCGGCCCCGGCGCGAGCTACAACCTGCTAGCCACCCTGGGCCAGAACCAGGCCCTAGCGCTGCTGGGCCGCACGGCCGACAGCGCCTGGGTGAAAGTCCGCGCCGCCAACGTGGGCGAGGGCTGGATGCCGGCGCGCGTGAGCGTGCGCCTGCCGGGCAATGAGAACGAGACCGCCGTGATGACCTTCCAGACCACGGCTCAGCTGAGCAGCCTGCCCGTGGCCGCCAACAGCGCGCCGCGCGTCAGCCTGAGCAATGCCCGCGTCAAGGGCGCGGCGCCGGTCTATATCACCATCGAGAACTTCCCCGCCAACCGCGACGTCGCCGCCGTGCTGACTTCGCCCAAGGTGCCGAATGGCTTCGTGATCGCCACCGGGCGGACCGATGCCAACGGGTACGCGCAGCTCTTCTTCCGCATGCCCGACATGTGGCCGGACGGCGCGGCGATCACCGAGAGCGACCTGTCGTTGGCCGTGGGGACGCTGGATGGCGCGGTGTTGATCTGGAACGGGTTGACGTTTCTTGGGTAAGCAGTCAATCAGCATGAGGAGTTCGGGGATGTCTAGGCAACGGTGGTTCGCGCTGTGGCTGGTAGCAATGACGGTGCTGGCGGCGGTGT
>JADLEU010000361.1 GCA_020845955.1 Anaerolineales bacterium | reverse complement strand
GGTGGAGGGAGCGCGGAAGCGGGGCCGGCCGCGCAAGGTGATTTCGTAAGTGATAGAAATGAATGCGTTACCCGGGGAAGGTTTTCGAAGGAATTGCTATTTTTCGCCGAGGCGAAAATACGGAGAAAAATGAAAACGGGCCGTTTGTCAGGGGTGCGTCTATTTTAGGACGACGGATAAGCCTTGACGGACCAATGGCTTAAGGGGATCCAGAAGGACGGCCGGATACGGCAAAAGGCGGGGATATGAAGATATCCCCGGAGAAGCGGGTCAGTGTGGTGAGTCGGAGTCGGCTTCTTTGGCCAATCTGGTGATCGCTTGACGAGAGAGTTTCTCCAAGCGGGCAAGTGTTGACTTTAGTTTCCGGTACTGTGTGGGCGCCGCCTGAAACAGGGGTGCGGCTCTAGCCGTCAAGCGGACACTGACGGCCCCTTTCGCGAAGCGACTGACCATTCACAATCACAGTCTGGAACCGCTTCTGCTCGAGGCGGCGGCCGACTTTGACCCCTTCTATCAACAGCGCATTGCCGATCCCTCGCAACCCTCGGCTTCCCTCCTGGTCGTCGCCGTGGACTGCAAAGGTATTCCGATGGTGAAACCCGAACCGCGCCGGCCACCGGTTCGCATTGCCAAGCAACAGCCGACGAACAAGAAGAAAATGGCCACCGTCGCCGCCGTATTCACCAAGGCACCCTTCATCCGGACCCCTCAGCAGGTTGTTGATAGCATCTTCCGTTCAGGGCCCAAAGACGCCACCAAGCAATCCCCGTTCAAGCCCGAGAACAAGCGTGTCTGGGCCAGCCTCACCAAAGGCAAGTCGGTCGTGATGGACGAAGTCCGGCAGGAAGTTCTCCGCCGCGATCCGGACGGCCTCAAGACTTTGGTTGCTCTGACCGATGGTGAGCGCGCTCTCCCAATCCGGTATCACAGGGCATGAAGCTGAACTCTCATCCTGGATCTGATCCACGTTCTCGAACGTGTCTGGAGGGCCGCTCATATGTTCCAGCCCGAAGGCACCGCCGAAGCCGAGGTGTACGCCAAACTCATGGTCCTTCGTATTCTGGAAGGCGATGTGGCTCAAGTCATCAAAGGCCTTCGCCAAACCGTCACCAAACGCCGGCTGATCGGAAGCAAGAAGAAGGCTCTACTGGAGGTGGCCACCTACTTCCAGAACAACGCCGCCTACATGCGCTACGACCAAGACCTGGCACTCGGCTTCCCCATCGCCAGTGGGCCAGTGGAAGGCGCCTGCAAGAATTTCATCAAAGACAGAATGGAGCGCTCCGGCATGCGCTGGACTCCCTCAATGGCCGAAGCCATCGTCAAACTGCGATATCTCTACCTCAGCGGAGACTTCGACGACTACTGGCCGTTTCACGTCGCGCAGGACCAACTTAGGCTTCATCCGCCAGGCATCTGGTCCGTCGTCGCAAAATAGACACACCCTTGCGAAGGAGCCACAACTGGCGTTGAAAGCCATTCACCAGGCGTAGGCATTCCACCGAAGAGCCAATCGCGACTTTGCGGTTTCAGCAAGCTGACCCGGCCCACCGCCCAGTTTTGATGAAATCTGAACGGGGTATTCAGGGGTGACGGACGGAGTATTCCTGACATTTTCTACATATTTCGGGTGAATGTACCCGGTGGGGCCTCGGTGGGAAGGACCAGACCGTTAGGGATCGGCGTGTTAGGAATGCTGGGACGCAGCAGAGCGCCGAGATCCTCAGCAGTTTTTCAGCTGCGGAGAGTATTTGGCGAAACCTTGCGGAGGGACGGGGCAGGCTGACCCGCTTCCGCCAAGATAGTTTCGCCGTACGGATACAATGGAAGTTCTTGTTGAGGTGCCTATCTATGCCTTCTCGAGAGTCCAGAAGCTCCGCTCCAGCAGAGACGCTACCAGACAAGGCCCTGTCGCCCGAGCAAATTGGATTCGACGAGGTCGATCTCGCCTCGTCTGAGTCATTTCCCGCTTCCGACCCTCCTCCGTGGACTCTAGGAGTGAGCCAACCCACCCCGGGCCAAGAATTGAATTCGCCACGAGCGTCCGATTTTCGGATAGAACGAGACAGTATGGGCGAAGTCCGCGTGCCATCCAACGTGCTCTACGGCGCCCAGACCCAGCGAGCGGTTGAGAACTTCCCAATCGGGCGGTACCGCTTTCAACCAAGCTTCATAAAGGCATTGGCGCTGGTAAAGGCCTGTGCGGCGAGGGCGAACGCCGACGTTGGCGTTCTGCCGCCGGAACTCGCCCTGGCAATTGCAAATGCCTCCGACGCGATCGCGGCGGGCGCGCACTACGACCAGTTTGTTGTTGACGTATTTCAAACCGGCAGCGGAACCTCCACCAACATGAACGCCAATGAAGTGATCGCACGGTTGGCGAAGGCTCATCCAAACGACCACGTCAACAAGGGCCAGTCGAGCAATGACGTGATTCCGGCCACAATTCACGTTGCATCTGCCGTACAGATTCAGGCGGAGCTTCTTCCGGCAATGAAGCTCCTCGAGTCGGCACTCGAGCGGAAGTCCAGCGCATTTTGGGAGGTAATCAAGATTGGCCGGACACACTTGCAGGACGCCACTCCAATGCGGCTAGGACAGGAGTTTGAGGGCTACGCACATCAGGTGAAAGCCTGCTCGGAACGCCGGACAGCCGCCTTGGATGGCCTCTACGAGCTCCCGCTTGGCGGGACGGCCATCGGCACGGGTGTGAACGCGCCGCCGGGATTTGCAAACCGGACGATCGATATGATCTCCCGATGCACCGGCCTTCCGTTTCGAGAGGCCCGCAATCACTTTGAAGCCCAGGCGGCAAAGGACGCGGTGTTGTTCCTGAGCGGAGCGCTCAAAACTTACTCGATCGCCTTGACCAAGATCGCTAATGACCTGCGATGGCTCGCGTCGGGTCCAAGAGGCGGCATCGCGGAAATCCGCTTACCGCCATTGCAGCCTGGATCGAGCATCATGCCGGGCAAAGTCAATCCGGTCATTCCCGAGAGCGTGCTCATGATCTGTGCGCAGGTTATCGGCCACGACGCCGCGATCACCTGGGGTTGTGCGTCGGGCAATTTCGAGTTGAACACAATGATGCCCTTGATTGCGTATGACCTCCTGGATTCGATCGAGCTGTTGAGTGCGGGCACCCGTAATCTCACCTTGCGCTGTGTGGACGGATTGGAGGCGAATCCCGAGAAGGCCGGCAAATTAGTCGAACAGTCCTTGGCTATGGCCACGCCCTTGGCGAACGAAATTGGCTATGACAAGGCCGCCGCGATCGCAAAGGAGGCGTTTGACCGCGGAAGGACGGTCCGGGAGGTCGCGATCGAAAGAAGCGGGCTACCTGAACGACGGGTCACAGAGTTGTTGGAATTCCTCGATTGATGAAGCCTGATGAAGTTTGATGACAGGTTGAGCTGAACTCCGCGGAAGTCCACGTACCGCCTGAATCGTTGGAGCAGTATCGATTCGGCTTCTTCACTCGCCTTCGCGGTACGGTGATGCTCATAATTTGGTGGCGAATCGGGGACTGTTGGTATGGGCCGATGGCCAGCGAAAGGCCATGAAAACCATTGCACGGTAGAGGCAGTGTGGCAGACTGGAACTGGCGCGGTGCGGCGAGGTCGGAAGGACAGTGGAGAAGTTGAGACCGTGGGACTGTTTGATCCGGAGCGTGCATCGCTCGAGCGAATCATTGGGCGTTGCTGTTCTCCTTCTGGGAGCAGCCCTCCGTGCCAACATAGCTGAGACATTCTTCGTTCCCTAATTACAGTGCAGGGCGGAGAAAGATTTCTCTTCAATGAACAAGTTAAAGATTTCCGCTCGGCTCCCCGAGGCGGTGTGAGCGAATCCGTGTAAACGATTCGCGGCGTGATTTGCTTGGGGTTGTTCGGTCGTGGAAAAAGCTTCTAAGCTCATCTTCATTCGCTGCTCAAAGTATGTATTACTCTATTTGTATCGCCTTTTTCTTGATGATCCAAATCTGCCTATCCTCGGGGGACACCTGAAAAGTGGCCAATGAGGGACACCTCAAAAGCGGCCAACGGAATCAGGCAAGACAAGGTAGTTATAACCCACTGCTGCGCCTAACGGCAAT
>JADLEU010000360.1 GCA_020845955.1 Anaerolineales bacterium | reverse complement strand
GGAAAGGCGAGTGCCTCACGCGGAGGACGCGATGACCGAGAAGAGCATCCTGGCGCTGCCGCCCAGCATCCGGCGCATTGCCATCATCGGCACCGGGCGCGTCGGGAGCGCGCTGGCCGGCGGGTGGGTCAAGGCCAAGCACAGCGTCACGCTCGGAACCCGCGATGCGCACAGCGACAAGGTGCGCGCCCTGCTCGGCCAACTCGGAGCGGCCCTGGCCACGACCATCGCGCGCGCGGCCGCGGCGGCCGAGGTGGTGGTGCTGGCGACGCCGTGGACCGCGGCGCAGGAGGCGATCGCGGCAGCCGGCGATCTGAGCGGCAAGGTGCTGATTGACTGCACCAACCCCATCGGCCCCACCGGGCTGGCCGTGGGGCACACGACATCGGGCGCGGAACAGGTGGCGAGTTGGGCGCCGGGCGCGCTGGTGGTCAAGGCGTTCAACACCATCGGCGCCGAGGTCATGGCCAATGCCCAGTACGCGGCCGGCCGGCCCGCGCTTCTGCTGTGCGGTGACGACGCGGGCGCCCGGCAGACGACCGCCCAACTGGCAGCCGACCTCGGCTTCGAGCCGGTGGACTGCGGGCCGCTGCGGCTGGCCCGGGGCCTGGAGCCAATGGCCGTCGTGTGGATCACCCTGGCGCGCGCCGGTCTGGGCCGCGAGTTTGCATGGGCGCTGCTGCGCCGCTAGCCATCCGCCGCGCTTGCAGTGGACGCGCGAACTTCAGGCGCTGTATCGGGAAGCCACGCTTCGCGACTTGGCCAAACGCCGGACGGCGCTCTCCGGGCGTGGCTTCGCCCACCGGGTCACCGAAATCGAGCGGCGGCTTCCGCTCGGCCTGGGGTGCGCACGCCTAGGCGGCCCTGGCCAGGGTCATTGATACCGCCACGTTGCGCGGCCAGTCCGTCTTCGATATGCTCGTCGCGTTGATGGGTCATCCGGTCTTACCCTATCTCAGGGCCCCAAACCCGTGAGCGGTGACGAGCATTCACTTCACCACTCCACCTTGGCGTAGTCGATTCGATACACAAGGACATCATGGATGACCTGGAAGTCGAATGATTCGTACAGGCGCAGGGCGGTGTTTCGATCAACGTCCGTTTCCACGTAGATAGTCTCTGCGCCGCGGGATTGGAGCCGGCGCAGCCCATCCGAGAGAGTCACCCTACCCAGGGCGAAACGGCGAAAATCCTGATGGCAGCCCAGGGGCTCCACCCTGCCGATCCGTGAGGCCTCATCGAACCAGCAGATGCAGAAGGCCGCCAGGCGCCCGTCGGGGGTTTCGACGACGATGTCCAGGTCGGGTTGGTAATTCGGATGCCGGAGTGTGCGGGCGCGCCATTCCTCAGTCATGGTCGTCGATCCAAACGCGGCGCGGTGCAAGGCAACGTAGTCCGGCACCTCGTCCATGCCTGCCAGCGGGCGGACGGTGAAGCCCGCCGGCGGCAGGTACACCTTGGTCGATGTTTGCGACGTGCGCCGCATGAGCACTTTGGCGAGCGAATTCTCGCCCACTTCTCCCTGCCATTGGTACCCGGCACCCTCCAGGTCGCGGATGCGGTCCGCCTGTCCCGAAAAGACATTGGCGAACCAGCACGGATGCCCTTGGTCGGTCTCGAGGGCGGCCCGGGCGCGCTGGTCTGCCCAGGCGAGCATCCCGGCATGTAGTTCCGCCTCGGCTGCGGTGTGGCAGACATAATCGAGGGTCCAGAATGGGACCTGGAGCACAGCCCAGGCTGCCAGTTGGCCATGGCGGTCAAACCACAGGCGGGCATTTTCGGGGTCATTCAGCGCACCCGAACTGAACCGATATGGCAGGTCAGTGACATGCAGGTTTGCTGCCAGGGTCTGGCAGGCAAGGTCTTCCATCAGGCGTTGATCAATCTCGCCCTGGAAGGAGCGTTGTGAAAACTCCATGGTTACGGTCTTCCTCTGTTGAAAACAGCTTCTATAGGATTTGTTTCGGCTGGTAACGGACTCCCCAGGGCTGCCTGACAGCGACGACGATCACCGCCCACACGATCACCGCAATGCTAATGACCATTGGAATGAGATCCAGACCCGCGTTCGAGGCGGTGAACAAATCGAAGAGGCCGTGCCACACGGCGACCATCAGCAGGCTCCCGCCGCTGCCGTTATACAACCAGGTGAAAAGCACGGCTCCGCTGAGCACGCCGATGGTGAAGGCAGGCAGCATGTTCCAACCCATGTCGGTGTAGGTCACATGGTAGAAAAAAGTCGGCACATGCCAGAGGATCCACAAGGCCCCCAACACCAGCGTGGCCGGCAGGGCAGGCATTTTCTTCTGCAGGCGTGGCAGAGCAAAACCGCGCCAGCCGATTTCCTCGCCAAAGCCGAAGGTGAACAGCCAGAGCGGAAGCACCCAGATGCCCAGGTAGGGCAGATAGTTCACCTCTCCAAGCAGGCGCAGGTCGGGCCATTCCCCGTTGACCAGCCGCATGACGGGCAGGCACAGGGCGAAGACAAGAATGGTCGAGAAGACGGCAAAAGCGGCATATTTCCAGTCCATCTTCCAACGGATGATCCGGCTCCAGAGTTCTCGCAGCCCTTCGCTGCCAGCCGTAATCGCTGTCAGCAGCAGCGAGGCGAGGCCGGGTCCGAAGGATGCCAGGTAGTGGATGGCGTAGGGGATGTTCGCCTCCGTCCAGCCCTGGTGGGCGAACACGAGCGGGACATAGACCGCCCAAGAGAACAGGAAGGCGAACGTGAAGTAAGCAACGAGGGGATAACGCCCGATGAGGCTCATCATGACGTTTCCTTTCACAAATACAGCATCGCCACAGTGGCGATCGCCTGCGGTAATCCATGCAGCAAGGCCGGGGCGAGGATGCCGCCGCTCTTTTCCCGCACGAAACCAAAGACCAGCCCGCTGAAGACGGTCCAGACCCCCCATGGGAGCGCCACCTCGGTTGTCAGGCCGAGGATCCATCGCAGGATGCCAACGTGCGCGAATCCGAACAGCAGGGCCGTAATGATTGCTCCCCAGCCAAATGGAACGCCAAAGAATTGGTATGGCCTGCCGAAGGCTTCGTTCAGTCGGGATTGCATTTAACCGCGATAGAGCATCTCTTCGCCAAAACCGACGAAGAAGGCATAGGTCAGGAAAACCACGAGCGCCCGGCCGGCTGTCGAACCCGCCGAACCACTTGTCCAGGCGAAAAGGAGCATTCCACCCGCCACGACCGCCGGCAGGCCGGAGGTGGGTTTGCGCCGCAGCAGCCAGGCCAGCACGACCAGGAAGGTGATCTGGACGCCAGCGAGAAGCAGAGCGCCGCCCCATGAGTTTTGATCCACCCCGAAGCCGAAGGGGGCATTGGCCAGCACAACGGGGATGAAACAGGTACCGGCGAGGTCCACCTGGTTCTTCAAATCGACGTATTTCAGCCCATACTCGCTCAAAGTCCTGCGCCGGACAAGGACCAGCAGCAACACGAGGCCTATCATGACGAGGTGGCCAAATACCGGGAACGGGAAGCCCAGCGTCTGTGTCTGCCAGGTCTCGAACCTCGGAAACAGCCGATACACGCCAAGGATCAAGAATGGAACAAGAATGACAGCAACGAGGCAGACTTCCAGGATTGCAGCGCTCTTCAGGAGTGAAGGTCTCATACTCGGTGCCCGGATGATTCCCGCGCAAGCCTCCTGGCTCATTCCATCCCGAACAAGCCAACCATTTGCTCGATCTGTTGGTAGACGAAGCTCTCCACCTGGTCGGCGAGGAACCCTCCCAGGTGGCCGTAGAGGACCAAAGCAGTCACCCCATGCATCGTGCTCCAGGAGGCAAGCGCAATGTGGGTTACTAAGGGGTCGCCAGGCATGCCGAGTCCGCGAAGAGCTTCGTACCTGCTGAACAGAGTTGGTGACAAAGCAGACAAAACAGCGGGCGGGTGGATCCTGCCCGCAGAGCGCGCCTTTTCGATGAGGTTTTGTAACACCAGGAATCCCTTGCGTGAAGCGGCATAGGCGGCTTCCGGCATCTGGTAACCGGGCACCGGCGATCCAAAGCTGAGCTCATACCGGGATGGGTTGAGCATGGCCCACCGGAAATATGCCAAGCATACCGCCTTGAATCGCCCGATGTGGTCCGCATCGGGGAGTTCGTCGCGGGCGGTTTCCAGGTGCCTCGTAAAGGACTCGAAAGCATCCTTGATCAACGCGGTGACGAGGTCATCGCGGCTGGGGTAATAGCGGTACAGCCCGGGTGCAGTCATGCCCATCGCACGGGCGATCGCGCGCAGCGAAAGGGCCGCTGCGCCATGCTCGGCAATCAGCTTCCGGGCGGTCGCTGTGATCTCTTCGAAAGTAGCTTCACGGATTCGTTCGCGTCGAGTAGGAGTCACGATGGCGGCCTTGTATACATAGTAAACATAGTAAACGATGTAAACATTATACGATAGGCACTGCCAAGAATCAAGACCCAGACCTGACAACTGGACGTAACCGGTTGACCGCATGCATAATGGGCGATAGCGGAGGGTATTGGGGACCGGTTGGGAAGAACGCCCCCATCCGCCCACCGGGGAAGACCATTCTCACTCGCGGCTGCAGCGTCTGCTTGACCTGCTCATGAACGAGGCCGCACGCCAGGCACATGGGCATGAGCACGGCGGCTCGCCCTGCTTTGTCAAGCGGCTCGCGGCGGCCTTGCGCGACCCACGCCAGGCGTCAGTTACGTACGGTTCTCAGGGAGTTTCCGGTGGAAAATGATCCTATCACCCGCGTCGTCAAGAACGGCACGGTGGTAACCGCGTCGGACGCCTTCCGGGCCGACGTGGCTATCGCCGGCAACAAAATCGCGGCCGTGGGGGCCGGCCTGGCGGGCGTGGAGACGCTGGATGCTACCGGCCTGCTGGTGCTGCCGGGCGGCATCGATCCGCATGTGCACCTCGACTACCCGCAAGGACCCAACCGGGTCGTGTCGAGCGACGACTGGCTGACCGGCACCGTGGCCGCGGCCTGCGGCGGGACGACCACCGTGGTCGACTTCGTCGAGGCGCTGCCCGGCGAGCGCTG
>JADLEU010000359.1 GCA_020845955.1 Anaerolineales bacterium | reverse complement strand
GCCGGCGTGACCCTCGTCAAAGGTGACCTCGGGGGCATCGTCCGGGCGCGACGCCTGAGCCGCGCCACGATGCGAAACATCAAGCAGAACCTGTTCTTCGCCTTCATCTACAACGCTCTCGGAGTGCCCATCGCGGCCGGAGTGCTCTACCCCGTCTTTGGATTGCTGTTGAGCCCGATGATCGCAGCGGCCGCAATGAGCTTCAGCTCCGTCTCAGTGGTCGGCAATGCCTTGCGCCTTCGACGAGCAGAGGCGTGAGCCATCGATTTCCGCTTGGGAGAACACCGTGCCCCTATGGGAGCCGCAAAGACTTGGTCACGTCTGGCCGCCCGGAGAAGACTCTCAGTAGCAGCACGCTGCTATCGCTGAAACGCCGAGGCGAAGTCGGAGAACCTGTCAACTTGGCCTCCATGTTCGGCTACGAAAATTTGGGCGGTCTTCATATCACGGAAGGCGAGAATGCTCGGGGAGCATCGGTCGAAGTGAGCGTGCACTGGCTGTTTGTCAGGAGAAATGACCGCCTCGTGACGGGTGCAGGGGTTGATATCGCTGTTTTGCACGATGTACGACTCCGAAGGGACTAGGGCGCCGCCTCCCATGTAGTCGGTCAGCTGCGTGACCTGAACCGGCTTGCCAGCCTGTTGATGTTCAGATAAGGCGCAGGCGGGACAGCAGTAATAGCCGCGCTTGCCATTGATCGACGCTATGGTTCGCGAGTGGTCGTGGACTGGGCGGGAACAGGCGCGACAAGTTTGATGCTCCCGCTGGGCAACGTAGCGCCAACCGGAGTAGCCAAGGCCGGTGAGCGCAAGAACTGAAACGAATGTGACAGCGACGGACCTTCGGTTCATAGCCGCCTGTCCCCTGAGCAAATGCTACATCCGAAGGAATCGCACCACAAGCGGGGCGCGCTGTGACCGCTGGAAGTGGCCCGAACGACTAAATACCCGCACTTCGTTACTACAGACTCACCGGAATCTAGGACCCCAGGTGGCTGGTCGGTCACCCGGGCGCACACTCGGTGCGGATGCCCAATACTCTCCACCGGCTGCTCCTGTTGAGGCATTGGATCGTCGAAACGATCGCTGCGACGTTCGCAAACTCTTGAATCTAAGCACCCTAAGTTCTGCAGCCGGTTTGGACGTGGACTTGCACTACTCAGGGTGTCACGGCTCACCAAGTTGCTGAACCAGACGAAAGGAGATCTGAAGATGAAACGATCAAACAAGCGGTGGTTCCGAACGGTAGCCTCCGTCTTCCTCTTTGCGCTCACCCTGACCATCGCCAGCGGAACGGCCTCGGCTATTGAACCCGAGGGGGCGATGAAGTCAAAGGAAGTGAAGGCTCTGGTGGCGAACGCGAAAACACCGGCTGATCACATGAAGCTGGCTCGGCATTTCAACGCGATGGCAGAGAAGCATGAGGCGGAAGCGCTGGAGCATGAAGCGCTGGTTGTTGAGTACACGCGGAACCCGAGGATGGGTTCTTCAAAGACTCCGATGTCGCCGAATTCGGCAGAACACTGCAAGTACTTCGCCGAACACTGCCGCAAGGCGGCCAAGGAGATGCGCGCCATGGCCGCGAACCATGAGGCCATGGCGAAGGATGCCGGGAAGTAGCGGCTCCGCTATCCTTGGCGAGGTCGGCAGCAGTCGTCGGAGCTACGATCAGACAAGCGTTTGAAAGACCTGTATCGCACCGGTGCCGTAAGGGTTGCCGGTGCGATTACGTTTTGACGCGGTGAGGAGCGCACCATTCAGACTGGCGAAACAGCCAATGGCAAGCCCATCGTCGTTGTACAGCACCCGCACGCTTTGCTCATGGAGCTGGGCATCCACTGCGCGCCCTATCGGGAAACCGCGGAAGAGATCGGACGGTTAGGTGGCTCCTCACAGGACGCTTCTTTATTCCTTGTCAGCGCGCTTGAGACTTGTGATTGAGGGGATTCCAGTTTGGAAGCGAACCGTATGAGATCGGACGCAGAGGGTCTCCGCGAGAGCGTTCGGGAAGCGTATAGAGCCGCGGCCACCAATCCGGATGGCAAGCACCCCTTTCCTGTTGGAGCGGCCTTCGCACTCAGAGTGGGGTATCCACCCGAATGGCTGGAACAATTACCTTCTGAATCGGCCAACTTCTTTGCGGGCGTCTCAAACGTATCGCTGTGGGCTCCAATCCAAGAAGGAATGCTAGTTGTTGACCTCGGCTGCGGCGCAGGGCTGGACAGCATCATCGCTGCTCAGCGAGCGGGCAATCGGGGGCTAGTCGTTGGTTTCGATTTCAGCGGTGAAATGCTACAGCGGACTCGCGCTGCCGCCACCGGAGCAAAAAGCGAAACCCTGAATTCCTGCGCTCACCAGCGGAACCGCTTCCGTGACGAGTGCTTCCGTAGATTCCGTACTCGTGAATGGGATCTTCAACCTGAACCCGCACCGGCGAGAGATCTTTCGGGGACTCGCACAGATCCTAAAGCCCGAGGCCGAGGTTTTCGGAGCCGAACTGATCGTGAACACGACCTTGTCGAAGTCAGATCGCGAGCTGGTTCTCGTGAATCGCAGGAGCCAAGGATGCGGGTGCATTACTGGAGGAGTCTCACGGGGCTGGATTTCGCGTGTCCAGAATCGTGCGCTCGTTACGAAACGCAAGGACCAAGAATCCAGCCGTGGTCGCGGCCGAATTCAGCGTAGCTCGATGAACTCCAGCGTTCGACAATTGACGCGGCTTCCGAATCTGGCCGAGCTAACCACAACCGGATCGGAGTGGGCTCAACACCGTCTCACCTCATTACGTTGACGTGCTGGGAAGACGCCACCGGCGCCATGTACTGACGATCCCTGAAGGAGAGTGTCATAGGCCGCTTATGTAGGCGATTACCGCATCGACCTCATGCCGCTTGAGGAACTGGCCGCGAACAAGGACCTCTCGATCGTTGAGCTCGCCGATGCGCAGCTTTGCTCGAATCTCCGCAGCGGTGAAGCGGTTGCCGATGCCCACCAGCGGCTTCACGTCCTCGCAGATGTCGAGAGCACCATCCGCCCCATGACAGCGGGCGCAGGAGCCTTCAAAGACGCCCTTGCCTTCCTGCCAAACCTTAACGAACACGGCTAGATGCGAGCCCGTCAACACTTGGCCTGCAAGGATGCGGCGCACCACACCGCTAGAGTCGATCAGGATGGTCCACGACCGAGCAGGGCCGAGCAGTCGCCGGTCTTGGTCCGTATTCCCTTGCAAGAAGAGCACGACCACATCAAGTGGTTCAAGCTGACGGCAGGCGTCATCACGGACCTCCACCGTCAGCAGGCCGCCCTGGGCCTGCGCTAACAGGATGGCGACCCTCTTCTGGCGGTTGTCGGCGAGGCGCACCGCAGTCCCCCTGCAGTCCTTCGCGTCAAGTTCCGGTGCCCGCACGCCAAGCTTCACCTCCGCGCCCTGCAGCAACGCGCAGTTCAGCAGGGCAAATCTTATCCACGAGATCCGGATGCGCATAGCCTAAATACCCTTCCCATTATCGCGCCAGCGTCCTCAGAGGATGCGATCTGCCCGCAGTCGGTTCGGCATCACGGTACTCACCGAGAATCGCAACGGTGAGCTGACGAGATGCCGAGCCAAAGTATCAACAAGTAGCTTTGGGTATTGAGAAGCGGAAGATAAGATGACTCGAGAAGGAGATTTCCCGAATGGACCGAGCGACGCGCAGGCCAACACGAACGGAGGCAGCGTTCTGCCGCCGTGTCCCCGAGAGTCGATCTGTCCCAAAACTGTGCCAAAACCCCATCTGATTGGGTGCCTTGAGGTTACTGACCGAGCGAGAGCAGATTCCCCAAGTTGTTGAAAACATAGCAATCAGTATAGAGCCATTGGAAGGTTTGGAGCCGGTACCTGTACTTCGTAATCAGCAGGTCGCCAGTTCGATCCTGGCGGGTGGCTCCAGAAATTTCAACAAGATACGGGCGATCCGGTGAAAGCTGGGTCGCCCGTTCGGTTTATATCCAGGTCCTATACAGGTATTTTCGGGGGAAAATAGGGCTGTAGGGGCAAAATATGGTCCCGAGGTTGACGGCGATGGCGTTGCGCACCATTAGGCATTACACTCAATAATCTGGGGACGCGCTCCGATATGAAGGATTGAGATGCCAGCTTCCGCTCAGCTTTTCCACCAAGACACCGTTCAACCCCAGAATTTCTCCGAGTATCTTGCAGGAGAGGCCATTCGCCCGCTGTTCTTGCAAGGCGATTCTCTGGAGGTGCTGAAGGCCTTACCCTCGGCGTCTTTCGACTGCTGCATGACCAGCCCGCCATACTGGGGCCATCGCCAGTACAGCGCAGCAGGGATCGGACAGGAAGAGACATTTCAAGAATACGTTGTTAACCTTTGCCGGATCCTGTCCGAGGTTCGTCGAGTCCTCAAGCCGACAGGCTCTCTATGGCTTAACATCGGTGACACGTATCAGAATAAGCAGCTATTGGGAATACCTTGGCGTGTGGCCCTCCACCTCACAGATCACCAGGGTTGGATTCTTCGCAATCATGTTGTGTGGCACAAGGTAAAGGGTGGGCCTGATAACGCCGTTGACAAGTTGCGCAACGTGCATGAACCTGTATTCCATTTCGGCAAGACCGCCAAGTATTATTACGATGTCGACGCTATCCGTTCGACTCCCCAATCCGCCAAGATCGTGAATGGGGCGGTTGTGTCAGCTACTGGCGTGTCAGGCGTTAGATACAAAAGGCAAATTGAATTGTCAACCGCGTTGTCTGACCCTGAAAAAAGTGCAGCGATGCTGGCCCTAGACCATATGCTGATGGAGATCAGGGCCGGCAAACTCGCCGATTTCCGCATGATCATCCGGGGACAACAAAGGACGACCCACTCTGACTCCGAACAGGTCTCCGGGCGTGCTAAGGAACTAGCTGACAAGGGCTTCTATTTTCTTCGTTACCACCCTGATGGCAGCAAGCCAAAGGACGTTTGGGACATCATTCCAGAAGACACTCAGAAGCGCGATGGCCACTATGCTCCGTACCCCGAGGATCTATGCAAGATCCCAATCCTGGCGACTTGCCCACAGGACGGTATCGTATTGGATCCGTTTTGTGGCACAGGAACTACAAATTTCGTGGCGTTTCGCCTTGGGAGAAAATCCGTGGGAATTGATCTTTCAGCGGAGTACCTGCACGATGCTCAGCGGCGCTGTCACCTCCTAATATGAGTCGGATTACCGAACTGTTCGGCATTTCCACTACTACTGACGCAACTGTCGATTGGGCTGCTCTTGTGAAGGCACAGCACTGCCCGTATCTGTCGCGGAAGTGCCTCAAGAACCGCAAGAGCCAGCCAGAGATCGCTATTGGAACCTGCACTGTGCGGCATGGTGCTGATGCTAGGGATGTTATCATCTGCCCATTCCGTATGTTGGAGCGCAAGAAGGTTTTCACTGATTGCCTTCACCTTTTGACCCAGAACGAGCCTGGCAATGAGCTTCACCTTTTATCGGAGATCGGAATACCTGGCGGAAATGTTGACTACTTTCTGATAGCTGCCCGAAACGGCAAGGTAAAAGATTTTGTCGGGATCGAGTTTCAGACTCTCGACACCACCGGTACTGTTTGGCCTGAGCGGCAGCGATTCCTCAACAAGGCCGGGCTGAGTGTGCTGCAGGCCGACGTCGATTCGTCGAAGCCTTTCGGCATGAATTGGAAGATGACCGCCAAGACAATTCTTGTTCAGCTCCACCACAAGGTGGAGACCTTCGAGGGGATTCACAAGCATTTCGTCCTTGTGATCCAAGATCATCTATTGGCGTACATGAGGCGGGAGTTTGCCTTCGGACACCTCAATAGTGCTCGTGTCGGCGACCCAATGCATATTCACGCCTATGGCCTAAAGCCAGCTGGTGTCCACTTTAGTCTTGAACTTGGCGAACGATTGAGTACGGATGCGGCTGGAATTGCGCGTTGCCTAGGCCTTCAGGCCAGCCCCAATGTCGGACTCGATCAGGTTGTGGAATTGCTTGAAGCTAGGCTAAGCTCCGACACGTTGCTTGACCCGCTGACGCCGGGAGGCTTCACATCGCTTTGATTTCAAAGTAAGGCGAGTGGCACGCCGGATCTCCGTCTCGGCCTTCCCGATCCACTTCCGCAGGATGCGCGTCTCGCTCTCAGGCGTCGCGTAATGAGAAACGGACGGCGCGGGCGGGTCGATCCCGTATAGGTCCTTCATCAATTGCCGGGCCGTCGTGCCATTGGCGATGGATGCTCGGGCGTCGGCACCCTTCCCGCACTCGGCGATGTCCTGCGCGATGAGGGCGACTGTCTCCCAAAACGTATAGCAGCCGCGCAGCAAATCCACCTTTCCGATCCGGCCCGGCACAACCCGTTGATGGCACGAAGCCATTAGCGGATTGGCAGGCTGAACGTCTACAGCCTTCACGTTATTCATGTGTCGATTCCCCTTTGGTTATCTCTTGAGAGTGGACTTCGGCCTTGATGCCGGATGGCCCGCATGGCAGGCCCGGCGCTTCTGGATCGCGGGCCAATCCGAGAAGTCAACAACTCCGTTCTCGTGGAGCGTCCGGGCGAGCGCCACGACTTCGGCTTTGGTGGGCTTCTCGCCCGCCCGCAGCTTCGCCAAGACCGCATCCACCGCCCGGACACCATCCCTGCCGAGCACCGCTACCAGCCCCATGCGCTCTCCGGCGCGGAGCGTGAAGTCGGGAGTTGCTCCGCCCGTCATCCTGCCAGCCCTCGCACTGTCCGACGGGTGCCTTTGACGAGGCGCTGAACCGGGCCAACTGTCGAACCAGAATGGCCCGCGACGACCGAGGCGCTTGACGGGGCGGGCATACGCACGGCCACCGGCTTGGGCGGCACTCCACCGCCCATCTTCTTGGGGTTAATGCTTAATGTTTTTGCCATTGCTCACCGTCCCTTCTGCAACTCGGAGTTGAACCGCACCAAGGCGCTTTCCTTGATGCCACCAGCCTCGTCGAGCATGTCGTCGTCCCCGGTCCGCAGCGAATCGTCCAGGCCCTGGAGGCCCATGGTGATCCGGCTCAGACTCACCTGCCCAGTCCGGCCTTCGAAAGTGGCGATGGCGATACCGGCCTGATCGGCTTCGTCCATCACCGATTGAAGAATGGCCGATGCCTCATCGAACTCCCCGTTCGGAAGGATGGCGATGAACTCGGCAGGTGGAAAGGGCCGCTCGTCCCGCGCCCGCGTCATGACGGCGCGGTAAACCGCATCGCCCAGGATCGCGTCGCCGGTATCAATGGCAAGCTGGCCGAAGTCGAAAAGCTGAGCCTTGCCGACACGCTCGAAGATGGTGGCGTAGTGGGCGCGGCGGGCCAAGCCCTCGGCGACGCCGCTGCCGGTGGTGGCGCGGTTGAGCACCTGGGCCTTCGACCAGTGCCGGGTGGCGTATTCCTTCGCGATGGCCTTGGCCGCGATGATCTGCTTATGAAGCGCCCGCAGTTGTTCATCCAGCGCCATGCGGACCTTCCCTTTCCGGTCCGCCACCTGCGCCTGCAAAGCGGCATCCGCCCGATTGTTGATGCGGACCTCGGTGTTCCCGACTCGCCGCGTTCCGCCGGTGAAGAACTGCTTCGCTTCAGCGTCGATCTTCGCAATCTCGGCTTGTGCGCCCGAGAGCAACCGCTTCACTTCATCATGGCGGCGGGTCTGGCCAGCAGCGAAGTCGCGCAGCCCGGCTAGGGAGAGAAGCGGCAATTGCTTCTGTAAAGTCTTAGACATCGTTAGTAGCTCCTATTGAGAGGAGGGCCGCTGACGATTGGGAACTGCCCACGAGGGCATTCACTGTTGAGTCACGTATGACTCCCGGTGCCTGCCACGTCAGCGGCCCGGTAAATGGCTTCTTGTTAGTCCAAACTGCCCTTGGAAAGAGTGGGCAGGGCAAACTGTTGTCGCCGCTGCCCAATACCAACCCCAAAAGGAACCTTGAACAAAACTACTTTCGAAGGTTACTACCGAAATGTTGGCAAGATAAACAGGGTGGCCAGTTAATGATCAAACCTACAGGTCTGCCTGACATATAAGTCTGGTCAGTAAGATAGCGATATATGAGCAAGAAGAAGGTGATTGCGATTCCCGCGCCGGTTCCGCCCGTCAAGGCCAAGCCTGTGATGACGGCGGAGCGCCGGGCTGCACTGGCGGAGAAGGCCCGAAAGCAATGGGCCGACAAGAATAGCAAGCTCCGAGCCAACGCAATCAGAACGAAGCACCCTCCCAAGGACGCCGTTGAGCGCATTGAGCACTGTGTAGCCAATTACGGCAGCACCAGGGAGCAACTTGCCAAGCATTTCAAGATCCACATTGACACGTTCGACCAATGGCTCAAGAGGCACCCAGAAATTCGCGATGCCTATGAGCGATCCAAGGGCATCGAATATTCCCAGTTGACCGGCATGCTCTATCAGAAGGCCATGCAGGGTGACTCCATATGCGCCATGTTTCTGTTGAAGATCCGCCACGGTGCCCGTGATAACGGGCCGATCCCCGGCCAAGTGACTGACCCGGCATCGAGCGCGGCGCGAATTCGGGCCACACTTCAAGCCATGGAAAAGGCCAATGATGAAGGGGAATGAGATGACGGCGAGCGCTGTGGCGGCTGCGCCGGAGATCATCAGCCCGCTACTCTTCCCTGATACCGACTGCGTTTGCCGGTTGTCCAAGAAGCTCGCGGCTGCAATGTGCAGCGGTTGCGGAGAAACCATAGTTGCCAACATCCATATGCCGTTGATTGCCTATGGCTTCTGGTGCGAGGCCTGCTGCCCTTGCTCGGCGTTCGCGGCGACCAGCGAGGAGGAGGAAGCCATGCGCCAGGGTTGCAGCTACGTCCCGGCTTGTCCTGCGCCGCAAGTGGTCATTCCTGTAGTGCCCGAGTTGGAGCGGGACCGGGAGATCCTCGCTGGAGGGCATCTGCTCAAGAAAGGACAGGAGGGCTTGCTGAGGATCTTTGTGCTGAAAGTGGGGAAATATCAAGGGCGCAGCAAGATCGTCTACAACCTGATACAGGATCAAATGCCGGTGGAGGATTTGTACAAGCGCTGTGCCGAGGTCGGCATCAAAGGCCGGGATGTGCTGAAGCGCTTAGTCAAGAACGGAGTGGTGGCGGTGTGCTGATCTGAGTCGCGGCCTCGATAGGGCCTGGATGGCGGTTTCGGCGGTGGCAATCGGTTGACCGAACGCACAGCAGGCATGACGGGGGCGGTGCTGAACCTGCTAATTGCGGATTAGCCGGGCTGATGGATGCGTGGCAGTTCGCTCAGAGGTTAAACTGAGGCATCCCGTATGGCCATGGACAACAACAAGAAGCCCTTCTCTAAGCGGCACGGTTATCGATCTGCGCCCAAGGAGATTACTATTTGGGAGGACGCTCCAGAGACGCTGCGCCACTTCGTGCTGGACACTGCGGTCAAGATGGAATTCGGGCCGAATCGTCTGAGAAGAGTTATCTGCCCGGTCCTTCATGTGCGTCCCGACCCAAACAATTGGACTGAATATCCAAATGTCTGGGACGAAGTCCAAGACTTGGTTTATGGGTGTGATTGGTTCCTCTTCTACGATTTCGTTGAGGCGCTATATCGTGCACTCAGCGAGCACTTGCCAGAGGATACTTCCTTCGGCCCCGGCTACACGCTGGGCCATCTGTTCCAAGACGCCCTAAACGAGTTCTTCGTTGACGAAGGCATCGGCTGGCAAATGGTCGATGGGGAGATCATCACCCGAGGCACCGAGACCTTCGAGTCCAACATCCACAGCGCGGTCGAGGCCCTTGGGGCCGCAAATCGGTTGACGGCCCAGAACGAGATCCACGAGGCCATCGGGGACTTGTCCAGACGGCCCGAAGCCGATCTCACCGGCGCGATCCAGCACGCGATGGCGGCGCTTGAATGCGTTGCCCGAGACGTTTGTGGCGATGAGAAGGCCACGCTGGGCGAGGTGATCAAGCGGTATCCGAATACGATTCCCAAGCCGCTGGACGAATCCGTTTCCAAGGCGTGGGGCTTCGCTTCGGAGATGGCCCGTCACATTCGCGAAGGGCGGAACCCGGAACGGAAGGAAGTTGAACTGATCGTCGGGTTGGCCGCGACGGTCGCCACCTATCTCAGCCGGTAGCAGGTCGGACCCTGGATAGCGCCTGGATCACCCATCCGGTGCCTCTGTCCTTCACCACCATACCCACACTCTGGCATGACGGGCGCGCAGCAGCCACCTGCTAATAGGCAATTAGTCGGTCTGAAATTTGGCCATTCAAGCCGAGCGTGGGCAGCGGTGGGTGAGAACGGGCCGGGATGGCCGGAAGGGTGCGGGCTGGCCGGTGCGTTGTGCCTTGCCCACCGGGCAGTGCGCGGCGGGCGCTTTGTTGGGCGGGTTGGGGCTGGCTTTTAGGGAGCAGGCCAACAGGCGGGCCGGGCTTGTGGGAGTGGATCGGAAGAGGGAAGAGCGGGCGCACCCTGGGAGGCGGGATGGATCGGGTGCGCCCGGTGGGTGGGTGCATTCTCAACTGTTCAAAGTCACAACAGCGCATCCCAGCGAACGGGCCTGCCGCATGGCTTCTTGCTTGGCTTGGGTGTATCTGCCGGAGACGAATACCTGGGTGGAAGCACCGTAGCCATCATGCAACTGGAAGCTCCAGCTTCCATGGCCGGTAGGCTTGTGCCCATTGGCGAACTCGTAATCGGCCACGCTGTCTTGCTGGAAGGACACGCTCCGGGACTTTGTTAGCGGCACAAGGCACCAGCCTTGGCGAAGTAGCTGGCAAGGGCTTGTCGTAAGGCTATGGGCAAAGCTTGAAGCAGAGACTTCATCACGTCCACATGGGCAGGCAATGAGGCCGGAAACGGTATGCGCTCCATGATGCGTTGAATACGGCGCTGGGTGGCAATGGTCATTTGGGGCTCCTGGTCAGCCGGGCTTCTGTCCGGCCTGATCGATAAACCTACCTCTCGGTGGTGCCCTATGGCAACAAGGCAAACGGCCCTCTTTGACGGGGCACCGGGTGCGGTCGGGA
This sequence comes from Anaerolineales bacterium, assembly GCA_020845955.1. Classification (GTDB taxonomy): domain Bacteria; phylum Chloroflexota; class Anaerolineae; order Anaerolineales; family UBA6663; genus JADLEU01. The sequence continues at coordinate 2,198 of JADLEU010000359.1, read as the reverse complement.
TCTTGGGCGCGGTAACGGCCCGTCAAGCGGGACTCCCGGAAGGCCCAGGCCGGGCCGACCGCTGGCGGAGCGCCCACTGCTGATGGCGGGCAGGCCAATTCTAAGGCTGTGGCGCGGCCCTACTGAAACCGGCGCGGCCTCAGGGGATGACGGGGCGCTTCTCAGGCCCATCGCGGCGGTGCTCACTTGATTTACAGGCACTGCCCATCCGGGGCCACCTGTATAGCGCCTGGATGGCGAATGAGGTCCGAAGCCCAAAGCCCACCGGCGCACATGCCCGCTGCGCTGCCGTGTGCACAGACCTGCTAATCGGGAGTTAGCAGTCCTTCCCTGTTTGGCCAGTCGCCTCTCACGGGAGGTGCGAATTCGTTGGGTTTGGTGACGGCGGCGGTTGAATTGTGCGCCTTTATTGAACAGTTCTGTGATGGCGCAGCCCGCCCGGTCCGAGGGATGACGGCGCGGCGGAAGCGGGCGGTCAAACGGGCGGTCAAAATTTTCGGACCTAAGTGACGGGCGGTCAATCAGTTACCGGGAAAAACCAGATATGGCATCTAATGAAATAGTACTCCCGTCTGAATTTTGAGGTGTAGGGGGATAAAAGTTAGACAAGGGTTCGAATCGACATCATTCTCAGCGACGATTTCGCACCTAAGTAGTTGCCCCGTCAGGACTTACACCACAATATTTTGACCGCCCGTTTGACCGCCCGCTCACATCGGTTTCTCGAACTCGAAAGGATCGCCGTAAGCCCGCCGCTCGTCACCCATCGCCCTCGCTATCGCCTCTTCGGCATCCTTGCCGGATTCCTTGGGATCGCCATTCGTCTGTGCCGCCCAGACGGCTCGCAACCTAGCTGTGTCCATTCCCCGGTAGTCATCAAAGTTCCGGACTGCCCAGAGGTTGCTTTTCGTCTCGCCCATCAATCGCTTGACGCCGAGGTCCAAGTAACCAAGGCGCTCAAACGCAGCCGCTACCGTTCTCGGAGTCGCTCTGATACCTTTTTCCTTTAACGGACCTACCAGATCCGCCGGTCGCAGCAGGTCCCATCGGCAAGGATACGCAACAGCCTCCACTTGATCGTAAACGTAGCTATCCATGTCCGGCATCGAGTGTCGAATCATCGCCCGCTTCCCCTCAGTCATCGGCGCGTGGGCCTTGGCGGGGAAGTTGGACAGATCCACCTGCGTCTTTAAGTACCACAGCAGCGCCGGGCCGTTGCGCCTCGTCCAGTCAAACAGGTGGGCGTAGTACTTCGGCTCACGCGGCAAGGCCAACGTCTTCAGGATGCAGTAGCGCCGATCTGCTTCGTCCAAAATAAGGGCGTTGTTGTGATTGCTGAAGAACAGGAAGTTGAACCGATTGGGCTGCTTGTACGGCGGACGGTACATCTCCCGGATAGAGCACCACGGTTCAGTAATCATCGGTTTGAGCTTGTTCATCAACTCCAGACGTTGACGGGCCATCATCTCCTCCACCACAACCAATTGCGTATTCCGTTGCCACCCGGTGAAGGTTTCGTGCAACTCTTCGTTGCTCACCATGCGAACGTTGTGTTCTCCGAGCACCGTGGTCATCGCCATCGCGAAATAGCTCTTGCCGTTGCCCGGCAAGCCCTCCAGCAGAACCGCCCAATGAACCTTCTTGCCCGGCTTCTGCACTTGATACGCCAAGTACTTGAGCAGTATCTCGCCCTCGTTGCCAGTTGGGTACAGGTAGTTGATGTGCTCCAAAAACGGGGCCACGCTGCCCGGAGCGGGCGTCAGACCTGACGGGCGCCAGTAGTTCAGTTTGCTCTCGCCGTTCTCCACGACTATCAGGCCTTCCTCCGGTGAGTAGGTCGCACTCTCGACTCGTTCGAACTCCTCAACGCTTAGCAAATGCTGGGAGGCTTTGCCTCGCGAAAAGTCGACTGCATGCCAGGCATCGAACTGCTCTCGGTCCCATTCCAGCAACCGCTCACGTTCCACCAGCCGCTTAATGCTGCTCACCCAAAGCCACTTCTCCGTGTACTTCGGTAGCTTAGCCGTCTCTTCGTTAAAGCCCTTAAATCCTCCCAGGTGCTTGGCATAATGGTTATAGTGGTCCCAGGAATTCAGACCAGGCAATAAGTTAGGATTTTGCGGAGTCGTGGACGCAGGAGTGGCGATGGCGACGACGCGCAAACAGTACAGTCCGAAGTTCAAGGCCAAGGTGGCAGT
>JADLEU010000358.1 GCA_020845955.1 Anaerolineales bacterium | reverse complement strand
TCCCCAGGAAATGGCCGTGTAACCCACGTCGGTATGGGCGGCCAGTATGTTGAAAGGCACGTCGCCGCCGGTGGGGTTGGCAACCTCGAATTCGAACCACACCTTCTCATTGACCGCCGCCGTGGCGGTTCGGATCCGGAAATAGTTCGCCACCAGCCCGCGCGAGCCCCCCGCCGGCGGCGCGGTGTTCGTCGGCGCGGCGGGCGGGTTGGTGGCGGCCGGCGGGGGGTTGGTGGCCGCTGGGGCCGCCGGGGTGACGCCGGGCGGGGGCGGCGCGCCGGCCTCGACAACTGGCAGGCTTTGCACGTCCACGTCGACCGTGGAAACCAGGTTCGACACCCAGCCGATGCCGGTGCTGGCCGCGGCGTAGCGGATGGCATACCAGGTCGCCGAATTGTCGCGGCCCAGCAGCGGCGCCTGCTCACCTGGATTTAGGCCTCCAAGAATCGGATAAGTCAGCCCGGGCCCGCCGCGCACATTGGCCGGCAGCGAGATGGACACCTGGGCCTCGGGCGTCGGCGATTCGGCCGGCGGGGCCGTGTCCGTCGGCGCCAGGGCCGGCTCGGGTGTCGGCTCGGGTGTGTGGGTGGGCGGCGCCGGGGTTGTCGTTGGAATCTGGACGATGCTGGTCGCGGCGACGGTCGCGGTGGCGCTGGAGAGCGTTGTGGCGGCCGGGCGCGTGAGCGTGAAGATGGCCAGCGTCAGGAGGCCGATGCCCGCGAGCGCCAGGGCAAAGATGCCGACGATGATCAGCCAGGAAGAGCGGGCAGGCGGAGGGTTCGTCATAGGCGTGTCGAGTGTCTCGCGGCCCGCGGCGGCGGGTCAATTGACCGAAATCGTAATCGGCGCCGACAGGGTCTCCCAATCGCCGCCGTTCAGGCAGGTGCTGAAATCGCTAAAGCACACCTGCATCGTCAGCCGCCAGCTGCCTGGCGCGCCAATCCGCAGGCCGTCTTCCCACTGGCCGTTGCAGCGGTCGGTCGGGCCGACACAGCCGGGGTCGATCCACAGCCAGCCGCCCTCCGCCCCTTGCCCATCCCAAGAGCTTTGGAACTGGGTGGCGCCTGTATTGGGGTTGACGGCAATGACGCCCAACACGCCATAGCCGACGGCGGCGGTCGAATTGTTTCTGATCATCTCAACAAAGCACACGCGCTCGTTCACGGCGAAGGTCAGCCGGCCGCCGCACATCGTCAGTTGGCCGCTGAGCCCGTGCGAGCCGGCAATCGGGCCGGGAGCGGGATTGCTCGCCGGGCGGGGGGTCGCGGTGGGCGCGGGCGGGGGCGGCGCCGCAATTACAGACAAGTCGTCGAGGTCGCCGGCGAAATCGACCACCTGCCCCGAGATCCAGCCTTGGCCGCCGAAGCCGCGCGAGAACTCGATGACGAACCAGGTGCCGCCAGCGTTGCGGCCGACGACCGGGGCGCTGGCGCCCTGTTCCAGCGCGCCCACGGTTGGGTAGTTGGTGCCAGGGCCGCTGCGGACGTTGGCGCCTACTTTAGTGGTGAGGCTGCCGGCGTCGGGGGTGCCGCTGGCCTCGGGCTCGGCCGTGTCCTCAGCAGCCGGGGTGGCCTCGTCGTCGCCCGGCGTCGGGCTAGCCGCCACATCAGTTGGGGTTGGCTCCGGGCTGGCAGTCGCGGTGGCCGTGGGCTGCGGTGTCGTCGTGGGAATCAGCGCGATTGGGGTGGCCGCGGGCGGGTTGGCCGCCGTGGCCGCCGCTGGCGCCGGACTGGCCGTCATGCGGGCCACGGCGTAGATCCCCAGGCCCAACAACCCGATGCCCACAAGCGCCAGGACAAACACACCCACCACCAGCCAGACCGGGTACGCCGGTTGGGGCGGCGGGGGCGGGGCTGGAGGCGGCCCACCCACCGCGGGCTCGGGCCGCGGCCCAGACGGCACGGTCTCGCTCAAGGCATTACCGCGCCCAGCGTCGCGCAGGCCGGGCAACTCCCGTCAGGCCGGACAATGGCATAGCCGGCCTGCGGATCGCCCGTCCAGTTGGTGAAATCGACATTCCAGATAATCATCAGCCGTACCTTGCCGCTGTTGCCCGCCAGGCTGGCCGCCTCGGCCAGCCACTGGGCGTGCTCCGCGAGCGAGGTAGTGGCCCCCCAGGCAAAGCCGCCCGGCAGCGGGCCGAAGCCTTCGCCGGTCAAGAAACCCAACTCGGTAAAGCACAATGGGCGCGTGCCGCCGAAAGCGTTCCAGTAGGTGTCCACCATCGGCCAGAAATAGTACGAGTAGTGGTAGCCATTCAGGTTGGCGCCAGAGGTGGCGTTGGGCGAGGTGGTTCCCTGGTTAAAGTGCGTCCCGATGCAGTCCATGTAGTTGGCCGCGCCCGCCGCCGCCAGTTCCCGCAAGTAGCGATCGTCGTTGACCACCCGTCCGGGGAAGGCGCCCTCCGCGCCCGTCGGCGACGGCCCAGCGCTGACGACCACGGTGCCGCCGTTGGCGCCCTTGATGGCGTTGTAGGCTTTGGCCAACAGCTGTGTGTAGGTAGCGGCGTTGATTTGGCCTTCGGGCCACTCGTGATCGATGTTGGGCTCGTTCCAAACCTCGATGGCATCGGCGCCGGCCGCGGCCAGCCCGGCCACCCAGCCGGCGTACTCATCCCAATAGGCCGGATCGGTAACGCGCCCCTTGTCGCCGATGACGCTCAGCAGCACCTTGAAACCGGCGCCATGCGCGGCCGTGATGTAATCGTAGCCGCCGCCGCGCACCTGGAACTTCACCCAGCGCATGCCGGCCTGCTGCATCTCAACCGGGTGGCCGATGAAGCCCGGCACCTGCCCGCCCAGCTCAAACGTGCCGGCCCCGATCGGCGGCGGCGGCACAAACACCCCGCCCCCGCTCGACGCGGTGGCCGTCGCCTGCGCGGTCGGGGCAGCGGTTGCCTGTCCCGGCGCGGTTGGCTGCGGCTGGACCGTGGCGCCACCCGTGATCGTCTGCGCCGTCGTGGCCGTCGCCGTGGGTTCGGGCGACGGCGTGGGGCTCACCGCGGCCACTTGCACCGCGACCGAGCCCAGCCCGCTGCCATGGCCCGGCTGCAGGTTGGCCGAGAACTCATACTCGCCCGGCGCCGGGGCCACGTAGACGTACGGCTCATCAGGCTGGGCCGTGGCCAGCGCCAGGATGCCGCTGCTGTTGCGGACCGTCCACAGCAGCTCGGCATGCGCCGCCGCGGTCGCCTCAACGTCCGCCTTGTACTGGGTCACGCCGTTGATCAGTTCAGCCGGCACGCCCGGCGCCATCAGGTCATTCACCACGACGCCGCCAAGCTGAAAGGCCTCCGCCAGCGCCAGGCGCTGCCGCAGCGTGTCGGCCGTCGTCAGCCATAGCGTGCGGGAGGTGCCGGCGGCATCGCTGTAGGAATAGCTGGCCGCGTAGGCCCGGGCGTCGTAGGCCAGCGATTGCACGTCGCCCGAGAGCCTTACCGCGATCGGCTCGCCGGGCGCCAGGGCGGCCTCTGCCTCGGCCAGCGTCACGGCCCCCAACGGCGCCAGGGCGCTGGCCTGATCGACGAGGTTGAACTCACCGCCGGCGCTCTCCACGCTCAGCGCCGTGGTCACCAGCCGCAGCCGGCCGCGCGGCACTTCGCTCACGGCCCAGGCCACCAGCGCCTCGGCCTGGCCGCTGCCGTAGATCGTGGGGTCGTTACCTGCCGTCACCAGCAGTGCTTCGGCCGCGGCGCCCAGCGCGCGCCAGTCGTAGCCCCCCGTGTTGAAGGCCTGGCCGTTTTGCTCCGGTGCGGGCACCTGCACCAGCAGGCCCTTGCCCTCGCCGCGAAGCTGTGCGCCCAGGTCATCCACAAATTGAGCATAGGCCGGGCCAAGCTCGGGCGTCACGCCCAAATAGTCGAGCACCACGCCATCATAGCCGCCCGCCACCACGAAGTTCACGAGTGTCGCCAGGTGGTTGCCGCGCGCGACTTCGTCGGCCAGCACGCTTTCAAGCAGCCCGGTCTCGGGCGCGGCGGAGGCATGATTACGCACCACCGGGTAGACGGCATAGCGCTGGTCGAGCGCCACCCCCGGCACCTGACCGCCCAGTGTGCCGTCAGCCTGTACCTGGACGCCTCCCAACAGCACCGCATTGAGGGCCTCCCCCGCGGCAAGCGTCAACGCCTGGCCAGGTTCTAGGGTCGTCATCGCCAGCGGCGGCGGCGGCGCTGTTTCAAACAACGCCAGGGCGGGCGGCGGATCTTTGACCACGGCCACCAACTGGCCGCCTCCGGCCTGCGCCGGCAGGAATGACCAGGCCGTGCCGTCCCAACTGTACAGGTCCAGGCGCTCGGCCGCCTGTCCCGCCGGAACCACGACCGAGAGGAACATCTGCTCGGGCAGGTCGCCGCGCGTCTTGACCGCGAAGACCGCGCTCAATAGGCGCAGGTTGGCCGGCAAAGCCTCCAAGGCCGCGGCCCAATCCTGGCCCGCTTCCC
>JADLEU010000357.1 GCA_020845955.1 Anaerolineales bacterium | reverse complement strand
AGCAGGTTGCGCCGCAGCCGCTGCCAGGGCGCATTGGCCTCCCGGTCGCGCAGCAGCAGCTGCCATAGCAGGGTGGATGAGACCTCCACTTCGCGCCGCCGCAGCTTAAGCATATAGAGGATCAGAATGGGGATGGCCAACAGGCCAAGTAGAAGGGCGAGGGGCGTCAGGAGGGCCATAGCAGGGCGTGTGGGCCGGTGGCGGCGCGGGCGTGGAGGCCGGTCGTCCGCTCGCGCCCGCGCGGGCTACTTCACCAACCCCCGTTGTCGCAAATGGAACAGCACCAGCTCATCCCAGGGCAGGTCGGTCGTCACCGGCACAAAGTGGATCTTACGCTTCAGGCAATACCCTTCGATCTCATCGCGCCAGCCGTTCACGCGGCGGCGGTAGAGCTCGCGCAGGCTGCCGTCCAGGGTCACGTCTTGGGGCGCGCCGGTCTCGGCATCGATCAGCCGGAGGTCTCCGGCCAGCGGTGGATCGAGCTCATCGGGCGCGAGCAGGTGCAGCACCGCCACTTCGTAGCCGCGACCCTGCAGCTGGCTCAGCCCGTTCACGTATCCGGCCGGCGAGAACAAATCCGACACCAGGAACAGCAGTCCGGCGCGGCGGGTCCCCAAGGCGTACTGCCGCAGGGCCGCGTCGAGGTGGGTCGCGCCGCCCGGCTTCAGAGCCTCGAGGAACCGCAGCAAGCGCAGAGTGTGCGCCCGGCCCCGCGCCGGCCCGAACTGCGCCGCCGGCCCTTCGTCGCGCAGCGCGCTGACCGTCAGCCGGTCGCCGGCCGCCAGTGCCACATAGGCCAGCGCGGCCGTCAGGCGCTGCGCGTAGCGAAACTTGTTGAGCTCGGCCGCGGCCGATCCGTCTCCTGGGCTGGCCCCGCCATCGCCGTAATCCATCGAGCGCGAAGTGTCCACCAACATGTGTACAGCCAGGTCTTCCTCTTCTTCGAGCAGCTTGATGTAGGGGCGTTCCAGCCGAGCAAAGACGTTCCAATCCACGCGGCGCAGGTCGTCGCCGCGCGTGTAATCGCGGTAGTCGGCGAACTCGATCGAGGTGCCGCGCTTGGTCGAGCGCCGCTCGCCCTTGATCTGTCCCGCGCGCACCTGGGCCGCCACCAGGGCCAGGCGGTCGAGCTTGCGCAGCGTTTGCTCGTCGAAGAGGCTCACTTGCTCTCGCGGGGCACCTTGTCTAGCAGCTCTTTCACCACCTCGTCGGTGGTGATGCCCTCGGCCTGGCCCTCGAAGTTGAGCAGCAGCCGATGGCGCAGCGCGGCCGGAGCTACCGCGCCGACGTCGTCAAACGCCACGTTAAGGCGGCCGGCGAAGAGCGCCGTGATCTTGGCGCCCAGGATCATGGCCTGCGCGCCGCGCGGCGAGGCCCCGTAGCGCAGGAACTGCTTGACCAAGGGCGGCGCGTTTGGGTGCTCGGGGTGCGAGGCGACTACCAGCCGAGCGACGAAGTCGGAGACGTGCGAGGCGACCGGGATCTGTCGGGCCAACTGGCCCATCGTCACGATCTGGTCACCGGTGGCGACCTTGCCGGCCGAGGAGATCTGCTGGCCCGTGGTGCGGCCAAGTATGTCGACCAACTCGCTGTATGAGGGGAAGTTGACGTTGACCTTGAACAGGAACCGGTCAAGCTGCGCCTCGGGCAGCGGGTAAGTGCCCTCCATCTCGATCGGGTTCTGGGTGGCCAGAACAAAGAACGGCAGATCGAGCTGGTAGGTGCGCTTGGCCACCGTCACCGAGCGCTCCTGCATGGCCTCCAGCAGCGCCGATTGCGTCTTGGGCGTAGCGCGGTTGATCTCGTCGGCCAGCACCAGGTTGGCAAAGATCGGGCCGGGCTGAAAGCGGAAGGCGCGCCGGCCGTCGGCCGCTTCTTCCAGGATGTCGGTGCCCACGATGTCGGCCGGCATCAGGTCGGGCGTGAACTGGATCCGGGCGAACTGCAGCTCCAGCGCCTCGGCCAGCGTCTTGATCAGCATGGTCTTGCCCAGCCCGGGCACGCCTTCGAGCAGCGCGTGGCCCCCCGCGATCAGGCAGATCAGCACGTGCCGAACGACCTCCGCCTGCCCGACGATCACCTTGCCCACCTCCGCCTCGATCGCGGCGGCCGTCGTCCGGAATTGGTCGACTGTCAGGTAAGGCGCGGCCGCAGGCGCGGCTGGATTTGCCAGGGCGGTTTGTTCCATGAGCCAGCTCCTAGGGTTGCAGCGAGGTGAAATAGTCCCGGATGACGTCTTCGAGGTCCAGCGGGTAGTCGCCGCTGCCCACGGCCTCGTAGACCGAGTTCAGGTAGTCGGCATAAACCTGGTCATACGGCACGGTGACCTCGCCGGCCTCGTCGGGGTTGGTAGGCCCCTCGCCCACTACCTCGCCGCCAGGGTCACCACCGCCATCCACCGTCACGTCTTCGCCCCCTTTGCCGCCCAGATGGTCGGGCGCGTAGATCTCTTCATAGGGCCGTTCGCCGCCATCGCCCGGACCGTTATCCTGCCCAATCGGGTCGGTGCCGGCCGTGCCTCCCTGCCCCTCGCCGCTGCCCTCACCCTGCCCGGCGCCGCCGCTTTGTCCTTGCCCTTCGCCCTGCCCTTGACCGTTGCCCTGGCCTTCCCCTTGCCCTTCGCCCTGCCCTTGATCGTTGCCCTGGCCTTGGCCCTCCCCTTGTCCTTGGCCTTCACCCTGACCCTGGCCTTGGCCCTCACCGCTGCCGGCCTGAGCTACGGCCTCCTGGGCTTCAGCCGACTGGGCCGCCGCATCGGCGGCAGCCTCGGCCGCCGCGGCCGCGCTGGCGGTATCGGCCATGGTCTGGGCGGCAGCGTCCAGCGCCGCCGCGGCCGCGGCCGTGTCACCGGCCTGCAGGGCATCGGCCGCCGCCTGCAACTGCGACGCGAACTCGGGGTTCGACTCCGCCAATTGCTGCGCCACGGCCTCGAGCTGTTCAGCCAGGGCAGCTTGTTCCTCGGCACTGAGTTGCGACAAATCCGCGCCGGCCAGTGCCTCGGCCGCCGCATCCAGGTCGCCCTCCACTAGGGCTTCGCCGGCTGCTCGCGTGGTTGGGTTGTCGCTCAGGGCCTGGCCCGCCCCCTGCAAGGCCTCGGCCTGGGCCTGGGCATTAGGGTCAGCAAGCTCATCTAGCTGCTGCTGCGCTTCGGTCAAGATCTCCACCGCCTGCTCCTGCGTCAGGCCTTCCGCCCGCAGCTGCTCCAGCGCTTCCTCCAGCGGCTCAACCAGCGCGTCCTTCTGTTCCTCGGTCAGGTTGGGATTGGCCTCGATCGCCTCCAGGGCGTCTTCTAAAGCTTCGATTTGCTCCGCGATGGCCTGGTCGACGGCGTTTTGATGCGCCAGGACCGCCTGCTGCGGGT
>JADLEU010000356.1 GCA_020845955.1 Anaerolineales bacterium | reverse complement strand
GGCTGCGTCATCCTCGGTATCGGCGAGGCGCAGACGCTGTTTGACTGGGCCGAGGTGGGGACGCCGGTGAATATCCGCTATTGAGGCAGGCGCGTGAGCAGGAACCCAAGGGCCTCAGGGGACTCGACGATGGCTCGCATCGAGTCCCCTGAGGCCCTTCCTTCCCCCGGGCCCCCGCCTTTACCCGGCGTACTTGAAGCCCGCTTCCTTGAGGGTTAGCGGAGCGCCTTCGCGGCCATGGACTTGCCAGTCAGTTCAGCTTTCGAGAGCTAATTGTCCTCGTTTGTGTCCATGGGTTCGCCGGGGACGAGGGGTGCTTGACGATTCGTAGGCCAATCGCCGAGCTGGGGATCATACGCTGGCGGCATCGGCCTGGCACCGGGCGATTCCCAGGCTTCGTCGCGCTCGAACCGATCAAAGACGGTTGCCTTAATGGGATCAAAGGTCCGCGTGAACCCCCAACCGGGTCGATAGCATTGATTCCCGGCGACTAGGCCATTCGGGGCGCGAACCGCGATCTGAATACTCAGCGCTATTCTGGGGCGGATCATCTGGGCCGACCACTTCACGATCAGCGGGTGATTCCGGCTGGCCAATTTGGACAGCTGGAGGACCCGATTCTCAAAGGGCATCATCATCGAGTTGGCGCTGAAGGTGCCGACGACCAAGTTGGTCGAATTCGTGGCGCCGCCCAGACGCGCCCCGCGCAGGTGCAGCCACTCCCAATCGGTGCTCTCGCTGTTGGGGAGGTTGTGGGCCAGGGCATAGGCCGCAGCATTCATCCGGCCCATTTCGGACACCTGTCCCTCGCCCCGCGAGCGGCCCTTCAACTCGCGGGTAAATGGCAGTTCGTCCTCGTGTGGCTGGTCGCGCTCCACACGTGGCAGCGCCTGGTCCATCCGGCGGACCTCGGCCACCAGCTGCTGATACATGTCCGGATCATCGATCTGTTCAAGGGTGAAACTCCGGCCGTTGACGATGTACTTGCTGCCGGGATCGCGCGCCAGGATGCGCGGGTCGAGCGGGTGGGCACGCGCCGGGATGTAGGCGTAATGTCCTGGCTCCAACGTGCCGATGTTGCCCTCGGCCGCCTCGCCGTAGTTGTAATAGATCTCATACAACTGCCGGGGATCGAAGATCTCGCGAACGCGGACATTGGCGTGCTTGTGGGGGTCGAACCACTTCGGCAGAGCCTTGATGTACCACAAGAAGCCGTCCGCTTCGGGGAAGCGAAAGCCCATCTTGCCGGTGTCTCTCGCGGGCACCGGCTCGCGCTTGGTCTTCGGATTACGTTCGGCCTCGGCCAGTAGTTGGTAGAACTCCCGATAGCGGTCCTTGCCCAAGCCCTGGTTCGGGTCCCACATCTTGGGCTTCGTGTCGCCAAACATCTTGCGCGTATAAACGTAGGTTCGATTGTCGAGATCTTTCAGCAGGTCGAGGTCGTGGCCGGAGATGCCAGGCGGGTCGGTGTAGGAGCCCAGCCACACAAAGCGGCCGCGCGGCCTGGTCGCCGGGCGTCACCCAACCGTACTCGGTGGAGTCCGGATATAGCTCGAAACGGCGTTGAACCTGCGGGGGGGGGGCGGACGCTGTGCGAGCGAGGCGAGGCGCCAAGCCTGATCCAGCTCGCCTCGCCGGCGGACGGCCTGTCTGATCGCTCAGGCCGACAGCGGGTTTAGCACGGCGCACGGGCTCCGGCTGGCGCTCGGCCAACATTCGCTGGACGACACGGTTGCCTAGGCCGCGCTGCAACGCCTGGACATCCAGCGGGTTCAGGGCGGCAGACCCGCCGGCCTGGAACCGGCGCAGGATTTCTTCCTCGCTGGGCGTGTGGGCCGGCAGGGAGTTTGCTGCGCGACGAAGATAGGCTGGCGTTGGCTGGCGCGCCCTGGTGGGGGGGAGGGTGCATGAGGGGTCTGGCTACCGCGTGGACACGGTTTAGGCTGCTGGATGTGGCTCCAACTAACCTAGGATAGCACAGCTCGAGGAGGCGGCAAGTCGCGAGCAGCCCGCCAGCGCGCGGCTCTGGGCGCCGTGTCCACGGAGAGCCGGTGGGCCAACGATCCCAAGATCGGGGAGCCTCGGGTCTTGGGTCCCCTGTGGGTATGCAAGCCAGCGTGGGTGAGGAAGCGCTTGGGGCCGGGCCGCTCGGGCGGCCAAGGATCATTGGTTGCAGCCGGTGAAGGGGTGGAGACGAACCAGCGCTGACGGGTGCGGGCAGCTTCGCGGCGGCCGCGCAGCTGGCGCTGGCGGATGAGCCGGCGCAGCGTCACGGCATGTGCGCCAGTCAGGACAACGGCCTCGGCGATGGCGATGCAGATGGGCAAGACAATGTCGGCGGCGAAGCACGGACGATCTGAGTGCGTCAATTGGGCATGTACGAGGCCATGGATCGTGGCGTCCTGACGCTTAAACCCTAACTTGGCCGCCGTGAAAGCATCGCTGGCGCGGTGGCGGCGGCGGTGGGGTCGCTCGGCCGGCAGCCAATCGGCGATGCCCACGTAGGCCAAGTCGCCCAACGCGCCCACCCCTGTCGGCAAGCGGGCCAGCAGACCCGACGTCTTCAGCAGGGTAATATCGGCCGTCGGGCCGGGGACGCTGGCGGCCACGGCGACTATCAGCCCGGTCTGCGCGTCCCCGTCAATCTGGCGCTTGAGCGTGTGCTGCATTTCTGGCCGCTGTAGTAGCCATCCGCTTCGGCCCGGCTGGGCGGGCGTTGCACGCAGGGCAAGGGGCACCTCACGGACGTCCACTGCATAGGGCCTCAACCATACGCGCATGCGAAAAATGCGCAAATGGAATAACTGTCCCATGTCTGTACTATTGGTCACCTACGACTTACTGAAACCCGGCCAAGACTATTCGAAGCTACTCGAGGCGATCAAGTCCTATCCTAGGTGGGCTCACTTGTCAGAGTCCTCCTATGCGATCGTGACAAACGACTCGCCCAGCGTGGTGTACACCGCGCTTCGGCCGCTGATGGATGCAAATGACCAGGTCTACATCATTACACTATGTGGGCCGTTTATGGGCTTTGGTCCCGAGAAGGTCAATCAGTGGCTGTCTGATAACCTGGCTGGCAAATTCGTACACCAGAATTAGCGTGGTCAGCCATCTCTAACAGAATATCCCGCGGCCTTCGGCCGTGCCGCAGCACCCCTATCAGGGGTGCTTGCATTTAGTGGGCGGGTCGAACGCGGATGCTGTCACTTGACCGCCTGCGGTCACCGCACTATCCTCTTCGCCTCACCGCCTGCCAACCGAGTCTTGATGCCCTCCCCCGCCGCAAACCCCGACTAATACGTCACCCGCCTGAAAGCACCTACGACGCCATTGTCGCTCATAAGGCCGTCCACGACGCCGACCGCCCGACGCGCCGGGAGTTGGGCGCGCTGCTGGGGCTGTCCACCAGCATGGTGCATTTCTACCTGAAGCGGCTTGTGCAGGCTGGTCTACTGGAGTGAGATGGCGAGGGCACGCGCAATTTCCGCGTCGTCGGCGCCCGCTGGCAGCCACCCGCCAAATCAGCGCTGGATGCTTTGAAGGCTGTGCGTAGTGTGGCCCAGGCAGATCGACCAGACCGCGTACGCCCAAAGGGGAGCGGCCGCGTGCTAGCTGCAGACGAAAAAGCGAGATTACTCACCCGGCTATTGAACGGCGAGGATGCTGACCAATTGACTCTCGCGTACGAGATCAGCGAGAGCACGATGTACCAGCTGAAGAAGAGCCTACGCTAAGCACCCCTTCGGCGGGGCGGCAGGGCTGGAGCAGGTCCCTCAGCGGCGGGAGGCGCCGGCCGCCAGTCGTCCAGCGGGAGGCCCACCGGAGTGGTCGCAGTGGCACGTCAGGACCGGGCAGAGGCTCACCTTGGGCCGAACTCAACGGCAACTACTGGACCTCACCCAGCGCCTCGGCTATGGCTTCCTCGAATGTAAGTGCTTGGCCCGCTTCCCAGGCCTGGGCGAAGGCGTCTGGGTCTGCCTCGGCCTTGAGCCGCTTAAGCTCCTGGTCGTAGAAGCCCTGTTCCGGCACTGGCCGCACGATGCCGAAGGCGGCCAGCTTTCCGGCTGCCAAACCCAGCAGGCGAAGGGACAAGGCAGTATCGCCTGCGGCTCCCAAGGCAAGCCCCAGCCCTTCCAACACGTCGCGCAGTTCCATCAATCCACGGTCGTGCCGCATCGCCCGAAGCGCGTCTTGATAGAGTGCAACCGCGCCGGCGAGATCGTCCTGGCGATGGGCGACGCTGGCCAAGCCAGCTTGGCTCAAGGCTACCTGAAAGGTACCCGCCTTCCCACCTTCCTTGAGTGTCGCCAGCGCCTGCTCACCCTGGGCGCGCGCCTGGGCGAGGTCGCCGGTGTCGCGCGCCAGTCTCGTCCGCCAGACATCAGTCACGGCCAACGTTACCGGCGAGTTCCAGCGCGAGGCACTGGCGTTGCTTTCACGAAAACTTGCTTCGGCTTCGGCATAATCGCCCTGCCGCCAGGCCAAGGTGCCTTGCATGCGGAATGCGAGGGCGAGGTTGAGAAGCCACCCAGACCGGAGAGTGATATCGAGGCCCTCGTCGAGCAGCGCGGCGGCTCGGGGATAGGCGCCAAGTGACCAGGATGCGGATGCCAGGTTTTGCAGAGTGAGTATGCGGTTGAACTGCCAGCCAATCCCCTTGACCAGGCGAAGTTCTGCTTCCCATTGCCGCACAGCCTCGGCCGGATCGCCGAGTGAAGTCGCCAGGAGACCGAGACTATGCGCCACTAGGGCCTGCACTCCCAGAGAACCCCGTTTGAGCCCCATGTCTCGATACTCCAGGAGGAGCGCGCGGGCTGCCTCGGGCGACTCGATATTTGCCAACCAGCACATGGACTTGGCCGATTCAATGTCGCCGGTCTCGCGCGCCAGCTGGACTGCGGCCTCATAGGAGGCGCGTTGAGCGTCTCCATCCAGGCAGAATCCCTGCGCCGCCAGTGCCCTTCCGATCTGCGCCCGGTCGCCGCTCGCCCGCGCCAGCCGCACCGCCTCGTCCGCCGTCACGCGGGCACGATCGTACTTGTTGCTCATGACGAAGTCTTTGGCCATCTGGCATAGAACTCGGCCCTGCTGAGCTGGACTGACCTCGGGATGCTGGTCGAGCGCGCGCGCCATGAGATCGCTCCACTCCGACCGGCGCCGGGCGACATCGGCCAGGTAGGAGGTGAGCGCGCCGCCGATGCGCAGCGCGGCAGCGCCCGCGTCGCGCGCCAGCGAGCGCTGCATGGCCGCAAACAGGTTGTCCTCCTCCGGCCCGAGCCGTGCCACCCAGGCCGGCTCGTCCGGGGTGTCCATTCCCGCCCCGGCATCTTCAGCCAGGCGCACAAAGTAGTCCGTGTGCCGATCACCCACGCCCTCAGCCTCGCCGCCCTCGGCCAACCGCTCGCGCCCAAACTCGCGCAAGGTCTCCAACAGCCGGTAGCGGGTGCCGCCAGTGGCTGCCGTCTCAGCCACCACCATCGATTTGTCCACCAGGCTGCCCAACAGGCCCACCACGGCGCCAGCTTCCACGCCGTCGCCCGCGCAGACCTGCTCGGCCGCTGGCAGCGTCCAGCCGCCCTGGAAGATCGAGAGCCGGCTGAACAGCCGCTGCTCAGCAGCGCTCAGCAGCCGGTAGCTCCAGTCGATGGCGGCCTCCAGGCTGCGATGGCGGGCCGC
>JADLEU010000355.1 GCA_020845955.1 Anaerolineales bacterium | reverse complement strand
TGCCAGGCGGGAATGCCCTGCCGCTCGAAATCGCGCGCCAGCGCCTGCGACATGTAGACGAAGCGCCAGACGCGCCGCGCGGCCCAGCGTTCGAAGGCCGTCAATTGCTCAAAGCCGCGGACGTGGCAGACGACAGGAATACCCAGCAGCGCGCACAGCAGGATGTCCAGGCGGTGAGCGCGCAGGCCGTCGTTAGCATGCACCAGGTCGGCCCGCGGGCGGCGCAGCAGGCGCGCCAGGGGGCGCTGCCAGCGCAGGTCGGTCTGTAGCGCGCGGCCCGCCGAGCGCAGCGTCCGGTAGACCTGCCGCGCTATCCCAGGCGTTCCGGGCTGGGTGGGCCGAAGGCCGCTGCTGGCCGCTGCTCGCGGCCGGCGTGGCCAGGGCTGCCGCAGCGCCGTCACCGGGATCCCCAGCGCTCGAATGCTGTCGGCGACCTCGGGGCTGCGCAGGCGGTGAAAGGCTACGCTCAGCTCGTAGTCACGGCGATCCAGGCTGCCGGCCAGGGTGCGCAGGCAAATCGCCGCGCCGCCGGCGGAATAGTGCGCCAGGTAAACGATGCGCGCCCGCTTGCCTGGCCGGCCAGCCTCCCAGCGCGGCTGCGCGCCTTCATCCCGCTCGGCCGCTTCCACAGCGCTCTCGCAATTGGTCTCTGCCGCGCTAGGCATGCTGCTTGACCGGGCGGGCCACGCCGCGCGCGTGCTGGCGCCGCTCCACGACCTCCCACCCCAGCGCCAGCAGCACGCCTATGGCGGTCGAGACCGCCATGCTCAGCACCAATATGGAAACGCCTACCGGCGGCTCGGGCTCGTTGGGCACACGCGCCTGGCCCAGCACCTGGACGAAGGCGAGATTGCGCGCCTGGTTCTCCTTCAGCCGCGCTTCCGTCATCTTGTCCAGCAGATACGAATAGCTGTCATGCAGCTGGCTGACGCGAGTTTCCAGGGTGGTATAGGTGCCGCTCAACCGGATCAGCTCTTGCAGCTCGAGGCGGCGCTGATCGATCAGACGCTGATAAGACGCGGCTCCGATTTCGTCGCCGCTCGAGATGGCCTCGTCGTGCGCCAGCGCCAAAGCCCGAATCAGCGAGGTCTGCGCTTCTACCGCCCCATCGAGCGTACCCACGCTGTTCTGGGCTTGGAACGCGACCAGCTCGTTCTGCGCCTCGTCGAGCTCGGCCTGGGTTTGCTCGATCTGTTCGGCAATGAACTCACGCGCCAGCGTCAGCGGCCGGGCGTTCAACTCGCCGTAGCGCCGGATGGCCACGCTGAGCAGGGTGTTGGCCAGGTCAGCCGCGAGCGCTGGCTGGCCGGCGACCACGCTCAGGCGCACAAAACCCGAGTCGGCCGGCTCCACCACGTCAGTGCGCGCCACCAGCTCGCTGCCGCTCATGGGCAGGTTGAGCTCATCCACCGTCTCCCAGGCCACCTCCAGGCTGGTCAATACCTCGATGAAGTTGGCCCGGGTGGTGGCGATCTCTTCGTTGTACGCCCCGGTGCTGCGTGTCGCCTGGTAAAGCGTGACGTCGCTCGGCGGCAGCGCCGTCACCTGGAAGCGCACCGTGGTCCGATAGATTGGCGGGCGCAGCAGCGAGGCCGACACGACCGTGGCCACCGTGCTGCCGACCAGCAGCAGGATGAGCCACAGGCGTTTCAGCACAATCCGCACATAAGCCATCAGGTCGGTCTGATGCATCGTCTTATCCGCCTCCGCTGGTTCGCCGGTGCACCGGCGCGGCGAACCAGGCAGCCCTCTGCTCTGTCATGCCAAAGGTCCCTGGGTCGACTCAAGCCCCAGCTCGACCGTGCGCCCGCCCTCCTGTGGCGCCCGCTCGACCGCGAGCGCGTTTTCAATCACCTGCGCCGCGGCTTCCACCCGCCTCTCCCAGCTGTTCTCCGCGGCCAGGCGCCGCCGCTCGGCCGCGCGCGCTGCGCCCCTATCCGCCAGCGCGGCCTCGATCGCCGCGACATAGCCGGCCGGCCCATCGCCCACATGAACCACGTGGCGAAACCCGTCGAGCGACGGCAGATCGACGCTCGCTACCGGAATGCCGGCCGCCAGGTAATCGTACAGCTTGAGCGGGTTGATGAATGGCCGGTGCCCGGTCTGCGCGTAAGGGATGAGACCCACATCGAATCCGCACACGAATTCGGGCACGCGCTCGGCCGGCGCCTGGCCCAGGTAGTGCAGGTTGGCATAGCCCAACAGGCGCGACCACCGCTCACCCACGCCCTTCGGCCCTGGCGCGCCCACCATGACCAGCGACCAGGCGGGCTGCGCGCGGGCCGCGGTTTCGAGTAGATCAAAGTCGATCGTCGACCCGATCAAGCCAATCATCCCCAGCCGAGGCCGCGGAATGGCGGCCAGCTCGGGCGGATCAGGAGCGCCGCGCTCGATCTGCCGCTGATAGCCGGCCAGGTTGACGCCGTTCGGCACGAGAAAGGTCCGTGGATTGTGGGGGCGTTTCGCCTCCAGCAGCGCCCGCGACGACACGATCACGAGATCGGCCTTCCGCAGCACCGGCAGTTCAGCCGCTCGCTGGCGCGCCCGCTCCGCCTCGCTCTTGCCCGGATAGCCGCTGTACTCATCCACCACGTGATAGATCGTCAGCCGGGGATTAAGTATGCCGGCCGTCGCCGCCAGGTCGGGGCGCGAAATCCACACGATCGGATCCTGCAGACCGAGACGCCGCGCGGCAGACCGCAGAAGGCCGCGGCGCAGCGTACCCGTGATGGGTCCCAGGGCCGGCAGCTTCGTTTTTGGCGCAAACGGCGGCGGATGGTAGACGTGCAGGCCGGCCTGAATGTGGGTCGTGGGCTGCCAGCGCCAGGGGGCCAGGGCCACCCGGCCCCCGCGGCGCCACTCAGCCAGCGTCCGCCGAAGGCTAAGCTGAGGCTCGACATATAGGACAGCGTTGCGGCGGGCGAACAGGCTCATCAGCCAGTGACGGTTGCGCCACAGGCCATCCCACTTTTCTGGCCCAAAATATACGATATTATGTCCTGACAGCATCTTTAGCCTGCGCTCTGCCCACACGCGAGTTATGGTCTAGTATTAATGAGCCAGGGCCTTCGTGCATAAATGCAGCCTCAAGTTCTGCCCACGCCCGGCCGTGTCACCGGCCCGGCGGCGCCGGCTGGCTGGGCTCACGCCGGTGTCACTTACGCGCGAACGGAATCCAGACCAGATACTCAGGATCAGGCGGGATGATGATGTCCGGAACGCGAGTGATCGTGACGACGTATTGGCCCGCCAGCGGCGCGGTAAACGACAGGTAGCCCGTGGTGTAGTCCACCAGTGTGTGTGATACGCCATAGGACACGGTGTAGGTGCCGGTCATGAAACCAAGTCCAGGCCGCACAAACCCATCCGTTCCGGTGATGGGGTCGGTTCCCAGGTTGATCCCCAAGTTCAGAGTCTGCGTGTCAGACACCGTCAACGTCAAGGCCTGGGCACTCGGATTGGCGGCGGCCTGCACCTGGGACCAATGCACCGAGACCGCCTGATCCAGGTTGAGCCAGTAGAAGGGTTTCGACTCATCGGTCGTGACGTTGAGGTCGAGCTGCGCGTTATCCAGTGTGTGCTGCTGGAAGAAGTCGAACACGTCATCGGCGTCCGGTTCAAAGCAGTGATAGCCAGGGGGACTTGGGGGGGTGTAGGGGCAGGTCGGCCCGATCA
>JADLEU010000354.1 GCA_020845955.1 Anaerolineales bacterium | reverse complement strand
CTCTGGAAGTTCTGGGCCTCGATAAAGGCCAGCAAATGCCTGGCCGTGCCGGTGAGCGACACCTCGCCGGTGCCGGAGATCTCGACGATGGGCTCAACGTCGCCGGTGTTATTTTCGCGGGCGCTCAGGGTCCAGGATGGCACGCCGATGTCCACGGCCCGGCCAACCAGCGCGACTGGCTGGCCGACCGCAACGGTTGCGGCGCTGAGGCAGACGGCCACGTGTGGGTCGACGCGGCGGTTGGGGTCCGGGGTGCCGTTGACCGAGGCGGTGGGGGCGTCGGGCGGCGGGGTGCGCACGATGACCTGGCAGAAGGCCTCGGGTAGCAGGGTGGGCGTGGGGGTGGCGCAGCCGGTGCCGCAGCCGTTGGGGCAGTTGCCGCTGGAGCAGGCATAGACTTCGCCCGCGGCGCAGAGCGGCGGGGTGCAGACGGGCGCCGGCGTGGTGGCGGCCGGCATCGGGGTGGTGGTGGACAGGCGGGTGACGGGGACGGGAGGGGGCGTGGTTGTGTCCGCCGCGGGCAGGGCCTGGCCGGCGACGGCGCAGGCGGAGAGGCAGACGGCGAGGAGCAGGAGGCAGAGCCGGCGCATGGGAGGGATTATAGACCGGTTGGGGTGTCAGCGGATGCCGCTGTCGTAGGTGATGGTGACCGAGGTGTAACGGCCGGCGCTGACGGTGACAGGCTGTTCCGGCGCATGGGTGAAGCCGTCGGGCGATTCGGGCGCCAGGATGTAGTCGCCGGGCGGCAGCGGCACCCGAAACGCCCCCTGCGCGTCAGACTGGAATTGGGCGACCCGCGCGCCCTGGCTGTCCTGCACGGTGATGGCGGTCTGGTAGGGCTGGTCAGGGCAGGGGATGCCGGCCTGCATGACCGGACACATGGGGCCGATGAGGACCTGGCCTTCAATGCCGGTGTTGGGCGGCGGCGTGGGGGTGCGGGCGCAGGCAGCGAGCAGGAACACGAGAAATGACAGCCGCCGGAGGCTGGCGGTCATCATGGCTGGGGAGCCGGCGGCCGGCGGCAGCATTGCGCGGCGATGACGCTCAAGGTGAGATTTCTCGCGCCCGCCGGCGGGCTGAGATGCCGGCGGGCGTTTGGGCGCTCGAAATGGCATGTTTCGTCCCTACGCACCTCCCATGGCGCGGCGCTTGCGCAGGGCCAGGGGCAGGGCGACAAGCGCGGGCAGCAGCAGCGTCCCGGCGCACAGGCCGCCGCTGTTGGGGCGGGCGTTGGCAGGCGGCACGGTGGCGCCGACGACGGCGACCTGGGTGCTGGCCGGCACGAGCGTTGACGCGGGCGCGGGCGTGTACGTGGGCGGCACATCGGGATCGGCGACCGGGTCGGCGCTGACGGCGTAGGCGATGCCGTCGGCGGCCAGGGCGATGACGCGCGGGCCGAGGGCAAAGGCGCCGGCCAACTCGGGCCGGGCCGCCAGCAGGTCGAAGTAGGCGTCGCTGGCGAAGGTGACGGGCACGGCCTGCTGCCGCGAGGGGTCGAAGGCGGTGTCGATCCAGGCCTCGTCGCGGAAGAGATAGGTGCGGCTGCCGACGATGCGGACCAAGTCGGCGGCCGAGGCCGCCATCGGCGCGGGGGCCTCGGCCGCGGCCAGGGCCGACTGCCCAGCCGCTTTCTCGACTGCCTCCGCGCCGTAGCTCGGGGCCTGGGTCGCCGCGGCGGCGGTGTATTCATCGGCGGCCAGCGCTTCGCGGCCGGCTTCGGTCAGTACGTCGAATTCGGCTTCGGTCACCAGGTAGGAGGTGT
Organism: Anaerolineales bacterium; assembly: GCA_020845955.1. Taxonomy (GTDB): domain Bacteria; phylum Chloroflexota; class Anaerolineae; order Anaerolineales; family UBA6663; genus JADLEU01. The sequence goes on along the minus strand of JADLEU010000354.1, from coordinate 4,653 downwards.
ACGGCGTGACGATGCCGAAGCGGATGCTGAGCGTGACGACCGAGTCGATCAACTCCTGGTCCTCGCCGTGCAAGCGGATCTGGTTGAGCAGGTGGCCGACGCGGCGCGTGGCCCACAGGCGCGGGATGAAGACGCCGGCCGCGCCGGCCGGGTCGCCGGCGGCGGCGAAGGCCTGGCCGGGATACGTGAACGTGCGCGGCTGACCGTTGACGGCGCCCGACAGCCGCACGGTGGCGGCGCCGGCGCCGCGGTAGCGGCCGGTGACGACCAGTTGGCCGCCGGCGAACAAGTCGGGCAGCGGGTTGGGGTAGATGTCTTCCAGGGTGACGCCGTCGACTTCCAGGCGCAGGTCGGCCAGCACGGGCACGCTGACCTTGGCGTAGAAGCCCGAGACGGTTTCGTCGATGCGGTCGCCGGGGCGCAGGTAGCTGCTGGCGCCGTGGTGGGCCTCCACCAGGCTGTCGAGCAAGAAAGTGTCGACGTCGTCGCCGACGCCGAAGGCAAACAGCCGCACGCTGGCGGGCGCGGCCGAGCCAAGGTTGGCGATGATCTGGCCGCTGTCCACCACGCCCTCGGTGGCCAGGCCGTCGGTCAGGAAGATCAGGATCGCGGGGCGGCCGGCGCCATCTGAGGATGGCGCGTCGAGGCCGGCCACGGCTTCGAGCAGGGCCAGGTTGATGTTGGTGCCGCCCTCGGCGCGCAGGCCGCGCGCCCAATCGCGGGCAGCGCCGGCGGCCGAGGCCGGCTGCAGCCGGCTGGCGAAGGGCGAAACCCCGGTGCTGAAGGCGACCAGGTTGAAACGGTCCTCGGCGTTGAGGTGGCCGAGAATGTAGTCCACGGCGGCCTGGGCCTGGGCGAACTTCTCGCCCTCCATCGAGCCCGACTGGTCGAGCACTACCACCACGTCCTTCGCCACGACCTGGGCGGCGTCGGCCGCCAGGCTGGGCGCGGCCAGCAGGACGAAGTAGCCCTCGCCGGAGGACGGGTCGTGGACGCTGAGGGTGTTCAGCCCGATGGCCTCGGGCGAGACAGAGTAGTACAGGTCGAAGTCGGTGTCGGGCGTGACGTCGTTGGCTTCGTAGCCGGCCGAGAAGCGCAGTTCGCCGTCGCGGGCGATGGCGACCGGGTGCGAGGGCGAGTAGATGGCGCGCACGGCCTCGTTGGAGACGACGTTGACCGAGATGCTGACCTGTTCGAGCGGCTCGGTGGAGAACTTCTCGGTGTTGAGCGGGTAGCGGTAGTGGATCAGGCCGTTGTCGGCCGGCAGCACCTGGGTGTATTCCAGCGCCACGCGGCGCGTGTCGCCGGCCTCGATCGGGAAGATGCTGGTCTGCACCGCGCCGCGCCCGGCGTATTCGAGCAGCGCGGGGTCGCGCAGTTGGCGGACGATGTCGTCGTAGATCTGGCGGGCCTCTTCGGCGGTGAGGATCTTGGCCTCCTGGCGCTGCCCATCGACCCACATGGCGAACTCGCTCACCAGCGCCTCGGCCGGCAGCGGGAAGAGATAGGTGCCTTCGACGGTGAAGTCGTTGTCGTTGCGGAAAAGCTGGTCGACGCGGGTGACGGCGACTTGATTCTCAATGGTGACGGTGACGTGGTGGTATTGGACGGCGAGCGGGAAAAGCGGGCGCGGGTCGGGCGGGGGGCAGGGACCCTCGACCGGGCAGGGCAGCGGCGGCTCGATGATGATGCCATCGGCCGAGACGGCCGCCGGGAGCAGCAGGCAGACGAGCGCAATTATGCTGGCAAGGCGCAGGCGTGACATACGAGCCTCCTGGGTTCAGGGTCGGGCGGCCGGTGTGGGCGGCTGGGTACAGCCGGGGGCGGCTGGCGCGTGCCGCGTTCCATCAGGTAGACGCCGGAGGCGGGGTGGAGGTTCCGGCCGGATGGCGTGCGGGCGTGTGGGAGGGGGGCGTGCCGCGCGGCGCGCGGGCTGTGTACACTGGCGAGGCAGGCGGGGCGCTGCGGTTGTGCCAGGCAGGCGGGTACTGCGGGGCGCCCGCGCGCGGTGGAGGCGGGGCCGTTGCTATAATGGTGAGCGCGCATGAAGATCACTTTCTTGGGCGGGGCCGACGAGGTCGGCGCAAGCTGCATTCTGCTGGAGATGGCGGGCCGGCGGCTGCTGGTCGATGCCGGCCTGCGGCCGTCGCCGAAAGCGCGCTGGGGCCTGGCGGGCGATCAACTGCCCGACTTGAGCCTGATCGACCCGGCCGGCGCCAGCCCGCGCGGCCTGGACGCGGTGCTGGTGACGCACGCCCACACCGACCACACCGGCGCGCTGGAGCTGGTGCTCGGGCGCTACCCCGAGTGCCCGGTGTACGCCACGCCGGTGACGATCGCCTTGGCGCGCATCCTGCACGCCGACTCGCGCCGCATCATGCAGACGCGGCTGGACGAGGAAGGCGAGCTGCCGCTGTTCGACGAGGTGGCGACCCAGAAGTTGCTGGCGGCCTGCGTGCCCGTGCCGTTCAACACCCGCCTGCCGCTGGGCGAGGGGCTGGCGGCCACCTTCTACCCGGCCGGGCACATCGCCGGCGCGGCTTGCTTGGCGCTGGAGTGCGACGAGGGCCGCGTGCTGATCTCGGGTGACGTCTCGGTCTCGCCGCAGCGCACCGTGGACGGCCTGCGGCCGCCGCCATTCCGGCCGGACATCCTGATCCTGGAAAGCACCTACGGCGGGCGGCTGCACGCCAACCGCGCGGTGGAAGAGCGCCGGCTGGCGGCGGCCGTCGGCGAGGTGACGGCCGCGGGCGGCAAGGTCCTCATCCCGGCCTTTGCGCTCGGGCGAGCGCAGGAGGTGCTGCTGACCCTGGCCGAGTTCCGGCGGCAGGGCGCGCTGCCGGACGTGCCGGTGTGGGCCGACGGCATGGTGCGCGCGGTGTGCCAGGCCTACGCCGGCTTTGCCGAGGCGCTGCCGCTGGCGCTGCGCGAGCGGGGCGCGCAGTTCTTCGACGCGCGCACGCGCCCGGTGGAGAACGCGCGGCAGCGCAGCGCGCTGCTGTTCGACCCCGCGCCGGCTGTTATCATTTCCAGCTCGGGCATGCTGGCCGGCGGGCCGTCGGTGCAGTACGCGCGCGCCCTGGCCGGCCGGCCCGAGCACGCCATCCTGCTCACCGGCTATCAGGACGAGGAGTCGCCCGGCCGGCGGCTGCAGGCCATGGCGGCGGAGGGCAGGGGCACGCTGCGCCTGGGGCGCGACCGCGTGGACGTGCAGTGCCGCTTGGCGACCTATTCGCTCTCGGCCCACGCCGACGAGGCGCAGCTCGTGAGCCTGGCCGAGACGCTGGACCCGGCGGAGGTCTTCCTGGTGCACGGCGACGAGGGCGCGCGGGCCAGCCTGGCGCAGGCGCTGCGCGAGCGCGGGCGCGCGGTGCACCTGCCGCACGCCGGCCAGTCCTTCAGCCGGACGTACGCGCCCGGCGTGGGCGCGCGGCGCGGCGCGCTGGGCGCGGGCCAGCCGCTGGACCTGCGGGCGCTGTGGGAAGGCGCCGCGGCGCCGGGCGGCGGCTATTACACGCTGCGCGAGCTGGCCGTGGCCTGGTGGGGCGCCGCGGGCGCCGAGCGCGCGGCGGAGGTGGAAGCGGCGCTGAAGCGCGAGGGGCGGTACTTCGCGCTCGACCCCGCGCGGCCGGGGGTGGCTCGGGCGCAGACGGCGGCCCAGGTGGCGCTGAGCGGCCAGCGGCGCGAGCGCCTGCGGGCGCTGCCGCCGTTGGCCGGGCGCTGGCTGATCGTGCGCGACGCGGCCGGCGAGGCGCGCCTGGCGCGCTGCGCGGCGGTGGGCGTCGAGACGGTGCGGCTGGAAGGCGACGAGGCCGGCCTGGGGCCGGAAGCTGTGCTGGAAGTGCTCGACGGCCCGATTGACCCGGCGGCGGTGGAGGCGCTGGCAGCGCAGCTGGATCCGGCCGCGCTGCTGCCCGACAGCACGCCGCGGCCGCTGGAGCAACTTCCCGGCCAGAGCGGGGAAGCGCGCGCCGCCGCGGCGCTGGCGCTGCTGCGCGGCGGGGCGGCGCGCGCGCCGGCCGGCTATGCGCGCGCGGCATCGGCGGCCGCGCCGGCCGGGCGCATGGAGCCTAACCAGGCGCTGGCCTATGCGCGGGCCCAGTTCCCGCCGGAAGCGCGGCTGCGCAAGTGTGGCTACCGGCTCGACCAGGGCCTGATCACGCTGACGTTCGACTTTCCCGACGCGGCCGAGGGGCGCTACGCGGAGATCATCGTGGCGCTGCGCGCGGCGACCGGCTGGGAAGTGGCCGTGGAGGCCGGCGCCAACCAGACAGCGCTGGCGGCGCTGGTGCGCGAGGTGCTGCCGCCGGACTGGACGGTCGAGAAGGGACCGGCCATCCAGCGCGAAACCCGGCAGGTGAGCGTCACGGTCAGTTCCGGCGCCGAGACGCGCGTGGCGCTGAACGCGGCGGCTGAGCGCTTCGAGGCCGTGAGCGGGTGGCGCCTCAACGCGGTGGTGGCGGCGACGGGCGGCCGGGCCGCCCCACCGGTGGCCGCCGCGCTAGAAGGGCCGGCCTGGGAGATCAACGCCGCCTATGCCGAGATCAAGCGCGCGCTGGCCGGCAGCACGCTCTACCGCACCAGCCTGAAAGGGCAGGAGGTCGTGCTGGGCTTCATCTCGCCGCAGGTGGGCGAGCGCTACCGCGACCGGAT
>JADLEU010000353.1 GCA_020845955.1 Anaerolineales bacterium | reverse complement strand
TTGACCATGCGCCGGCGCAGATCGACGATGTCCGCCATGGGCGCATTGCCGACCGGGCACACCCGCACGCAGGCGTAGCACGTGGTGCAGGCCCACGCGGCCTCCGGGCTGATGGCGAACTCCAACAAGGCGGGCGAGTCGGCGCCCGCGGCAAACCTGGTCAAGTTGCCGTTGAGCCAATAGCGCTTGTTGATCTCCAAGGCAGCCGGGCTGAGCGGCCGCTGGCTGTTGTAAGCCGGGCACACATCCTGGCAGCGGTTGCACATGATGCAGGCATAAGCGTCAAGCAGGCGCGGCCAGGCCAGATCAGCCAGGCTGGCCGCGCCTGGCGCTGTCTCAGCCGGCGCCCCTTTCGGCACGGCCGGCTCCAGCCGGCCGCGCGGGCCTGGGCTGGCGAGCGCCAGGTTGAGCGGCGCGGCCATAATGTGGAGGTGCTTGCTGATCACGAAGTAGGGCAAAAAGACCACAATCATGCCGATCGCCAGCCACCAGGCAACGTGGATGCCAACGGTCAGCGCTGGGTCCGCGGCGCCGCGCAGCGGGAGGGCGGCCAGGCTGGCCAAGGGCTGCAGCGGGTTGAAGACCTCGGCCTGGGCCAGCCGTAGCGCCTGCCCCAGGAAGCGTGACCCAACGTGCGCGAGGATAAAACCGCCGACGATGAGCGAGTCGCGCCGGATTCCGCCGCGCTTCACCGCCGCGAGCAGGCGCACGTCGTCGCGCGCCGCCAGGCGCGGGTCACGTGTGATGAACCGCCGGACGAGAAAGACGACCACGCCGAGCAGCACCGCCGCGCTGAGCAGATCGCCCAGCAGGTTCAGGATGCCAATCAGGCCGGAGGCGGTCGTCGCCGTCTCATAGCCGGGCCAGAAGCCCTCCAGCAGGTCGTTTGCGTTGACAAGGAAGTAGTACGAGAACCCGAAGAAGATCAGCGCATGAAAGGCCGTCAGCACCGGGCGCGCTTTGAACATCGGCACTTGCAGCCCGACTTCCAGCAGGGCGCGCCCGGCACGGCCCGGCCAGCCGGCCCCCAGGGGGCCAACCGGGCGGCCGCGCCGGACGGCGCGGTACAGGTGGTAGAAGCCCCAGGCGGCCCAGGCGCCGAAGGCGGCCAGGAGCAAGATGAAGGCGATCTTTTCAGGCGTGGTGAGCATGGTCAGATTCGCGCCGCTCAGGTATCACTCTTCACCCGCTCGGTCAATGCCGGCAGCAGGTCGAGAATGTCGCAGGTAGCGCCATAGTGGGCCACGTCGAAGATAGGGGCCTTGGGGTCCGTGTTCACCGCGACGATGAGCTCGGCGCCGCGCATACCTTCCAGGTGCTCGGGCGCTCCCGAGATGCCAAAGGCCAGATACACCTTGGGCTTGACGGTCAAGCCGCTCTTGCCCACTTGCCGGGTCTTCGGCAGCCAGCCGGCATCGGTGACCGGCCGGGAGGCCGACACCACTGTTCCCAGCGCCTCGGCTAGCTCCTGGGCCAGCTCAATGTTTTCCGCGCCCCCAATGCCGCGCCCAATCGACACCAGAAGCGCCTGCTGGGTAATGTCTACATCGCCCGCTTCAGGCTCGATCAACCGGACGAATTGCACTTTGAGGCCGTCGAGCGGCGCCGGGGAGGCGATGCGCTCCACCGCGGCGGCGGCGCGGCCCGCTTCTGGTCGAAAGGCGCCAGCCAAACACGTGACCAGGCAAGCCTCGCCTGCTGGCACCGCCTCGGCCAGGATCTTGCCGCCATAGATCTGCGAAGTGGCCACGATGCGGCCGTCTTCCGCGGACAGGGCATTGACGTAGGCGATGAGCGGCAGGCCCGTCGTCACCGCCAGGCCAGCGGCCAGGTCCATGCCCACCGACGAGTTGGCTAACATCACCACGCGCGGCTGGCGCTGCGCGACCACGGCGGCCAGCACGCGGGCATAGGCCTCGGGGTTGAATTCGGCCAGGGCCGGATCGTCGATGTACAGCACGCGGTCAGACCCGATCGATTCGGCCAGGGCCTGGGCGCCGCTGCCGAGCAGCACCGCCACCGCCTGCCCACCCAGTGCGCCGGCCAACTGCCGCGCCTGGCCGGCCATTTCGTTGGTGATGTCGGCCAACTTGCCGTTGAGATGCTCGGCCAGGATCAGGATGTCGTTGCTCATAGCTTCAGTAACCCCTTGGCCGTGAGCAGGGTGGCGATCTTGCCGGCCACTTCCTCGGGCTCGCCAGCCCACATCTCAGCCTGGCCGGCCGCCTCGGGCTTGAACATACGGCGCACGCTGGAGCTCGAGGCCGGCGTGCCCTGCCCGGCGACGCTCTCAATCTGGGCCGTCTTGGCAATTTGGCGGATTTTGCTCACCGGCGCATAGCGGGGCGGTTGATGCGAGGCCTGCACCCCGATGACGGCCGGCAAGGTGACCACGAATTCAGCCAGCAGCCCGCCGGCATATTCCTTGTGCACGCGGACACACCCCGGCTCCGGCGTCACGTGGGTGACCACCCCCACGTACGGCCATCCCAGCAGCGCGGCCAGACGCGGACCGATTTGGCCATCGCGGTCGTCGGCCGCCTGCACCCCCGTGAGCAGCAGATCGGCTGCCAGGGGGCGGATGGCCTCAGCCAGCAGTTGAGCCTGACCTTCTGACCCGAGGTCGCGGTCAAAGTCCCCCGTCACTTTCATGGCCCTATCGGCGCCTTTGGCCAGGGCAGTGTGAAGCGCACCGTCGAGCTCGCCGGTCGTGTCAATCCCGACCACGGTCACGCTGCCGCCAGCCGCCTCCTTGACGAGCACGGCTTCCTCCAGCGCCTGCTCGTCGAACTCGTTGAGGACGTACGTCAGCGCGTCGTAGTCCAGCCCAGTGCCGTCGGCGCTGATCTCCAGGTCGTCGGTCAGGTTCGGAACCTGCTTGATAGCGACCGCGAGGATCATGGCTGCCCCTCCAGCGCCTGGTCGAGCAGCTCCAGGATGTCGCGCACGATCAGCCGGTCGTGACCGGTGCTCTTGGCGGCATCCTCAAAGCGCGACACCTCGAACGGGCAGCACACCGCCAGCACATCGGCGCCGTATTCGACGGCCTCGCGCACGCGGCGCTCAGACAGGCGCATGGTGGTATGGGCCTTGGTGAACGAGTCGAGCCACATGCCCCCGCCGCCCCCGCCGCAGCAGTAGCCGTTCTCGCGGCAGCGGCCCATTTCCACCAGCTCGACGCCCGGGATAGCGCGCAGGAGCTGGCGCGGGGCGTCGTATTCGCCGTTGTGGCGGCCCAGGTAGCACGGGTCGTGGAAAGTGACTTTCAAGTTCAGCGGTTTGGTCAGCATGGGCCGCAGCCGGTCGAGATACTCGACCAGCAGGCGGGTGTAATGGACGATCGGCCGCACGAACCCAAGCTTGGGGTATTCGTTCTTGAAGGCATTGAACTCGTGCGGGCCGGTGACCACCATCCGGTTCCAGGTGTACTTCTCGAAGGCGGCAATGTTGGCTTCGGCCAGCATCTCGAACAGGCCCTTCTCGCCGGCCAGGCGCTGGGAGTCGCCGTCATCTTTCTCTTCGATGCCCAAGATGCCGTAATCCACCCCCAGCGCGTGAAAGATCCGGGCGGCGGCGGCCGCCGCGTCGATCCCTCGCGGGTGGTACGAGGGATACGAGCCGACGTACCACAGGAGGTCCACCGGCCGCTTTACGTCCTTGAGAACCGGCACCGGCGCGCCAGCCTTCTTGATCCAGTCTGCCCGCTTGCGCTGCGGCTGTCCCAGCGGGTTGCCGTGTTTGGCCGTGTCCTCAAAGGCCTTCTGCAGCTCGGCCGGCACGCTGCCGGCCAGCACCGCCTGTTCGCGCACCGCGGGCATGATCTGGATCATGTCCACTTCCTTCGGGCACACGCGCAGGCAGTTGCGGCAGGTGGTGCACAGCCACAGATCGGGCGACTCGAACAGGTCGATGCCCATCTGTGTCTTGCGGTGGATCTTGCGCGGGCTGTAGTCGCCGACGATGTCCACCGGGCAGACGCCGGTGCACTTGGCGCAGCCGTAGCACCAGGCCAGCGATTCGCCGCCCGGCAGGTCAGTCACGCGGTCGAGCTGGCTGGTGTCGTAGTCCCAGATGACGCGCTGCTCGAACATCCGGTTCCAGTGACCGGAGATATCCATGCCGTCGACGATGAGCTGCCGCTCTTCGGTGATGGCTTCTGGTTTGACCTTGTCGAGACCAACAGCCATTACGCCTCCTTACAACTCTAGGCGCCAGACACCCAGCAACCGCCGCGTCAGCTCGGGCAGCTGCGGAACTACCTTGTTGAACTCCTGCGTCATGCGCAGCCGCAGCGTGGTGTACATGTAGACCGCATACACGCATGCCAGAAAGACATCGACGCCAAACGGCCCGGGGCCGAAGCGGGCGAAGCCGGCCGCCTCGCCCGTGGCGCGCACGAAGGCCACCGCCACGCCGATCTTCATGTACGTCTCTCCGGCCGAGCGTCCATGCAGGTCGTACAGGTCCTCGACCACCAGCGGCACGGCGCCGGTGCCAGCGCGCGGGTCCCACATCCAGCGCGTCCACAACCAACGCTCGTCGGGGAGGGTGAAGTGCAGCAGTTCCGAGGCCAGGTCACACAGCACGTTCTCGGGCAGGTCGAGCGCGCCCTTGGCCCCCGCCGGCCGGGCCGGGCGAACATTGGCCCAATAGCCGGCCAGTCCATCCACGAAAGCCTGGAAGCGCTCGGGAAGGGACTCTTCCCCGTGCAGCAGCAGCCCAATCGCGCCGCGCAGCTTGTCCACGCCGATCTCGTCCAGCATCCGGTCAGCCTGGCGCCGGGTGGCAAAGACTGCCCGCAGCAGGCCGCGCAGCGCAGCCCGGTCCAGGCCAGGCAGCGCGGTCGGCGCCAGCAGCGCCCGAAAGCGGCTGCTCTTGAGCGCCAGCTCCGAGGCGATGTCGCCCAAGACGGCCCGTTCGGCCTTTTCGAGCGCCTGCGCCATGAACTCGCGGGCCGCCTCGGTATCGACCACCTGCCCCGTGGACACACGCCCTCTCAGGCCGCCTGGCGCGCCAGCCTGGCGACCAGGGTCGTGGCCTTCATCGCCGCCGCGCCGGCCATGGCCATGGTGTCGTCCAGGTCCTTGGGCCCAGCGGCCGCGCCCGCCACGAAAATGCCGGGCCGTGAGGTGGCCGTCGGATCGAGGCTGTCGTGCGGCACATCGATGAAGTGGTACTTGTTCTGCTTGAGGCCCAGGACGCGGGCCACCTCCTTGGTGCCGCTGCTAGGCTCCATGCCGACCGCCAAGACGACGACGTCCATCGGCACTTCCATTGGCCGGCCCATGGTGGTGTCCTCGCCGCGCACCAGCAGCCGCCCACCCTTGCGGATGATCTCCGTGATGATGCCCTTGACGTACTGGACACGGTACTGCTCCTGGGCCGGCCAGTAGATCTCGTTCTCCCAGTAGCCGTACATGCGCATGTCGATGTAAAAGATGAAGACTTTGGCGCCCGGGACCTGCTGGCGCACCTCGATGGCCTGCTTGGACGAGATGCCGCAGCACACCTTTGAGCAGTACTCGTTGCCGATCTGCCGGTCGCGCGAGCCCACACACTGGATGAAGCACACGCGCTCGGGAGCGGTGCCCTTGGAGGGGATGACGAATTTCTGCTCTTTCAGCATCTTCTCGGCATCCGCCAGGGTGATGACGTCGTCGTACTCGTAGTAGCCGTACACCTGGGTCTCGCGGCCCGGGTCGAAGTGCTGGAAGCCGGTGGCGACGACGATAGCGCCCGCGTGCAGGTCCTCGCCCGCGCCGTTGCCCGACTTGGCCAGCCGGACGCGGAAATTACCGGCCTCGCCCTCGCAGGCCACCACTTCCGAACCCAGCCGGACGTCGACCGTCGGGTTGGCGCGCACCGCGCCGATGACCTCGTTCATAGCTTCTTCAGCCGAGCGGAAGCCGTGCGTCAGCGCGGCGTAACTCTCGGCGACGGGCGTGCCGCCCAACTGCTCGCGTTTCTCGACCAGGATCACCTTGCGGCCCAGGTCGCCAATCAGCCGCGCTGCCTCCAGACCGGCAGGGCCGCCGCCGATGATGAGAATGGTATCAGCCGGCATCGACGTCCTCCCAGGATAGGTATTCCTTCTCGCCGCTCTTGAGCTTCTTCAAGTCCCCCTGGAACTCGGCCCAGGCATGCCCATGATCGATGTTCATCTTCTCCAGCAGCGGGCGGTATTCCGTGGAGTGCCAGTGGAGCTGGCACACCCGGTAGGGGTGCGCGCCCATGGCCAGGGCGGCGAACTGCGCATCGGACAGCACCGGCACGCCGACGTTGGCCCCATGGGCCTTGCCGACGAACTGGCTTTTGTCCAGCGTGGTCACGCAGCCGGTGTCGTGGGTGATGACGACGTCGGGGTTGGCCTCCTCCTTCATCACTTCAATCTTGCGGCGCGTGGCAAACGAACGGGTGAAATCGCGCTGCACCAGGATGTGACGGAAGCCGAAACCACAGCAGTCGTACCAGGTAGAGTAGTCGCGGACCTCCGCCCCCAGGGCGGCGATCAGCGCCGAGACGGTCGCCGTGCGCTGCCCGCCGTAGATGTCGGGATCGTAGATGGCGTCTTCCTGCACCAGCTTGTAATAGTGGCAGGCCGGGTGGACGGTGACCGCCAGGCTCGAGAAGTCGCGTGTCTGCTGAGCGGCGATGCGGTCGCGCATGGCGTGCACCCATTCCGAATAGTGCACCACTTCCTCCGGCATCACGAGCGGCTTGCCGAGCTTCTTCAGCACGTCGCGCACCTGGTGGCGGACCTCGACGTGGTGCAGCATCTCCTCGCGCACTTCCTTGTAGTGGCCGTAGGAGGTGCCGCAGTGGATGAGCGGGTAGTAGCCGGTCTCGTAGGCGGCGGCGAAGTTGCGCATGGCCACGCTGGCCTGGGCGGCGGCGTTGGAGGTGGCTGAGGCGTAATAGTTCCAGGCGGTGCACGAGGTCTGGTCCGTCGGGTCGACATACTTCAGGCCCAGCTTGCGATTGAGCCAGAAGATCGAGGTCGAATAGCCCGGGATGTGCCCGCACTGGCCGCACGACTTGTGGTGCCAGGTCAGCTCGATCGGGATCTTCTTCTTGCGGCCGTACTTGGTCATTACCTCCACGTACGGCTCAGGCACGCGCTGCACGATCCACTCGCCGTCGGCCTCCAGCTCGAACACCCGCGCGTGAAAGTCCTGCGGCGCGTACTCGGGCTGGCGTTCAAAGCGCCGGCTGGACTTGGTGTTCACCGCGTCATATGGGATGTAACCCGCGTCGTCTGCCATGCTCTTGCCTCCTGGAGCGTATTGCCCTATGAATCCGCGCCGCATTTGCGCCTATGAGTTACATCTGATAGCCCGCCTCTTCCAGCTTCTCTTCCATTACGTCGCTCAGGATCATGTGCAGGCCCTCGTCGACCTCGGCAATCATGTCCATCACGCCGGTGTGGTGCCAGATCAGATACAGCTCGATGATGGTCTTGTCGTCCACCTGCCAGCCGGTCGAGACGGTGTGGAGCGTCTCGGGCGGCAGGGCCCGGCGCCAGGCGTCCAGGTCGGCCGAAACGTCGCGCACCTGCGGCCCCCAATCGGGGAAGGCGTCGGGCTGCAGCATATCGGGCGAGACCTGGGTGCCGGTGCCCATGATCTTGTAGATAATGCGCGAATAGCCTTCCAGCGCTTGCTTGGCGGACCGCAGGCCATTCCTGACCGCCACCTCGCGCAGGATGGTGATCACCCCCCCGGGCGAGTTCTGGCGTGGGCAGCGGTTGCAGGAAAAGCACTGCGAACAGTTCCACACGTCGTCGTTCATCTGCTCGTAGATCAACTCGACGTCTTCGCGGGCAGCGGCTTGGGCGATCTTGCGCGGCGAGAAATCGTAGAAGCGCGCTGACGGGCAGGCCGCCACGCAGATGCCGCACTCGTAGCAGCCGTATAGGTACGTCGGGAAGCGCGGGTCGGCCTTGACTTCTTCCCACAGCCGAGACTTTTCTTCAAAGGCAACGTTGGGGTACTTGTCCGCGAATAAGCCCATGTCGGCTCCGTTAGAAGGCAATCACCGCGTCGGCGCGCAAGGCCATGTCGTTGAAGGCCGCGCCGCCGATCATCTCCACGCCCTCAATCAAGTCCTCCAGCTTGAGCGCGTGCAGGTCGAGCGACGGCTGGCAGACGTACAGCCGCACACCGCAGTCCAGTGCTTGCCGGATGAAGTACATCAACTCGCGGCCGCCCCCGCCCTTCTTAGGCACGACCAAAGTCTCGGGCACGCCCTTCTGCAGCAGGGTCGGGCCGTTCATGGTGAAGTAGATGCCCACCTCGGCATCCATGGCCGCGCCGGCCGCCGCCAGGTAGAACGGCGTGGCCGAACGCTCGGGCATGTCGACGCCGTGCGTCTGCACGTACAGGATCTTCTTGTCGTCGTCCACGCGGGCCTCGCCTCACACGAACAGCTGCACCTCGGCTTCGGCGGCGTACTCCAGGAACGTCGCCGCGCCGGCCACCCGGGCGCCCGGGATAAAATCTTCCTGCTTAAACCCAAAGACGTCCATCGTCATCTGGCACGCAATCAGATCTACGCCGCAGTCGCAGCACAGGTCGCGCAGTTCGGGGATGGAAGCCACCCCCTTGTTCTTGAAGGTCTGCTTCATCAGGTTGGTCGCCAGGGCATTGAAGCCCGGCACCGCCATCATGGCAGTCGGGATCGGCCAACTGATCTTTTGGAAGCTCTCGGGGCCGAAGGGCATCTTCATCGGCATGGCCGGGTTGCCCAGGGGCGAGATCGCCGGGTGGTTCTCCTTGAGCAATAGGGTCAGGCCATAAAAAGTAAAGAAAATCCCCACCTCCCAATCCATGGCAGCCGCGGCGCTGGCCAGAATAAATGGGGGGTAGGCCCAGTCCAGGGTGCCCTTGCTGGCGATCAGCGCCAGCCGCTTGCGGCCGTTGGGGTCCGTTTTCGTCATGGCAGCCTCCTGCTATTTGACACGCCGAATAAAGAAGACGAACTTGCCGTCCTCCGTGTGCGCGTCCAAGAGTTCATTGCCTGTCTGGCGCGACCAGGCTTCCATGTCTGGCGGCGCGCCCGGGTCGGTCGCGATCAACTTGAGGACTTGCCCGACCTCGACCTCTTTTATGGCGCGCGAGGTCTTGATCACCGGGATCGGGCAGAGGGCTCCGGAACAGTCCAGGGTCTTGTCAGCTTGCAGCGCAGTCATTGGTTGTCTCCTCGGGAAAATCGGTGCTGCCAGGGAGATCATAGTCGAGTCCCCCGTCAAGAGCAAGGCGCGCTGCGCGCGAACTGCCAGCCGCCTGGGGCTAAGTGATCTCCTCCACCAGGGCGCTGCGCGCACCCAGGATGCCGGCCAGCACCTCGCGCAGCAGGTTCAAGGCTTGGATGACGCGCTGATCCGCCAGTCGATAGTACATGCTGGTGCCCTCGCGCGTGGCCAGCACCATGCGCCGGTCACGCAGCACTTTTAGGTGCCGCGATACGGTGGGCTGGGTCATGCCCAGACCGTCGGCGAGCTCGCCGACATTGCGCGCGCCCTCGCGCAGCTCGTACAGGATCAGGATGCGGCTGGGATCCGACAGCGCCTGGCAAATCTCGGCGTGCAGTTGGTTGACTTCGCGGCGAAGGTCGCTCTGCATGGCACCCAGGGCAGCTATATTTGTTTTCGCGTATAAACGAATGCGTACATCCATTGTAGCCAACGCGGCATACCAGTCCATCACCGCCGCGGGTGAGCGTGCCTCACCCTTTGGGGGGAATTGATGCCGCCCCTCCTGGCTGAGATTGCACAGATCTCGCTCACTTACGGGATAAGTGAAGAGTGACACATGCCAAAGTGTCGGTCGTGCCAAGTCAGGTGCGCAACAATTGTCGTCGGCGGTGGGCGTTTATTGTGAAATGTATCACGATATTGACATCAGCGCGTTTCACGTTACACTCAACATATCTCACTTTCTAGACGTCATGCAGGTGGACTGAAATATGTCCGGACGCCCGCCTCCGCGCACACAATTTATCGTATTTGTGCTCTTTGCTGACGTCATTGGTCCGCGCGGCGGGTGGGTATGGACGACCAGCCTGCTACAGATGCTTGGTGTGCTTGGCGTGAGCGAGCGTGCTGCCCGGTCGGCGCTGTCGCGCATGCATCGCAAAGGCCTGGTCAAGCCCGAGCGCGCCGGCCGGCACAGCCTGTATACCCTGGCCGCCCGCGGGCGACGCATCATCGATGAAGGCAGCGTGCGCATGTTCGAGCCACGCCGGCGCGATTGGGACGGGCGGTGGCACCTGGTGGTCTATTCACTGCCCGAGCAGCAGCGCAGCCTGCGCAGCGCCCTCCGTAAGCGGCTGACCTGGCTTGGTTATGGGCCGCTCGCGCCCGGGACGTGGATATCGCCGAACAACCGGCACGTCGAGGTTGACCGCATGGTCGAAGACCTGGATGCGCAAGGTTATGTACAGATGTTCTCGGGCCTGCAGCTGGCCAAAGGTGACGATCGCGATGTCGTCGGGCGCTGCTGGGATCTAAAGGACCTCCATCAACAATATACGCACTTTATCAGCCGTTGGGAGCCCAGACTTGAAAAGTGCGGCGCGGCGCTGGTCCGTGGCGACGGGCCGTCACCCGCGGAGTGCTTCGGCCAACGATTCTGGATCACACACGAGTATAGCCCGTTCCCCCGGTTGGATCCCAATTTGCCGCAGGCACTGCTGCCAGATGATTGGCCAGGCGATAAGGCCGCCGCGATCTTCCAAGACTATCGCGCCCTGCTGGACGCCCGCACGACCGAGTTTGTTGACGGCACATTGCAGGGGCCGAATGGTCACAAGACCTAGGCGACATGCGTGCGCGAGGGATGATGGTCGCACCGGCCTGTAGCTGCGTGACCTCAATATGCACCGAATTGGGCCGAGCCAGTCGCGACCGACTGGCTCTTTTTATTCTGATATATCAGGTCTAGATAATCTTCTTACTTGGAGCGGATATGACTGAGTTTCACTGGCAAGCCATGCTACCTTTGGATGAGGCGCCCTGCAGCCTCGAACAAGCCCAGCCGCGCTTGCCCGACCTCGAGCGGCCTGCCAATCCACGCCTGACCGCCGAGGGCTGGACGCGGCGCTTCGTGGCCGACGGAGCCCGCCTGCCAGAGTACGTTGAGCTCTATACCGCGCTGGGCCTCGAGGTGTTCCACGAGCCGGTGGCGCCCGATGAGATCGGCCCCGAGTGCGCCGACTGCCGCCTGGTTATCTGCCGGCAGTTCGTCACGCTCTACACTCGGCCGCGCGCCTGAGCGCGAGCGCCGCGCAGGGATCTGTATCACAGGAGGTTGCCTCCAAAAACACATCTTCGGATTGCCCGGCCCCACAGCGCGAGGCGCACGCTATCAGCACCGAGCCCGACGTCGACTTACCGAAGGAGGAGGTCGTGAGCGCGCAATACAAGTACCTGCTCGACGAGAGCAAACTTCCCAAGGCCTGGTACAACATCAACGCCGACCTGCCGGTGCCGCCGCAGCCAGTGCTGCACCCCGGCACCCTGGAACCGGTCACCCCCGACTTCCTGGGGGTGCTCTTCCCCATGAGCCTGATCCTGCAGGAGATCAGCCCCGAGCGCTGGATCGAGATCCCTGAGCCAGTGCGCGAGATCTACAAGCTCTGGCGCCCCACCCCGCTCCTGCGCGCCGTGCGGCTCGAACAGGCCCTGGACACCCCTGCCCACATCTACTACAAGTACGAAGGCGTCTCCCCGGTCGGCTCGCACAAACCCAACACCGCGGTGGCCCAGGCCTTCTACAACAAGGAAGCCGGCACCCAGGCGCTGACTACCGAGACCGGCGCCGGGCAGTGGGGCTCGGCCCTGGCCATGGCCTGCAACTTCTTCGGCATCGACCTGGAAGTCTACATGGTCAAGGTCAGCTATCACCAGAAGCCCTACCGGCGCATCATCATGGAGAACTTCGGCGCCCAGGTCTTCGCCAGCCCCACCGAGCGCACCAACTACGGGCGCAGCGTGCTGGCCCAGGACCCCCAGAGCCCCGGTTCACTGGGCATCGCTATCTCTGAAGCGGTCGAAGTGGCCGCCACCAGCGGCGGGGCCAAGAAGTATTCCTTGGGCTCGGTGCTGGGACACGTGCTCATGCACCAGACCGTCATCGGGCTGGAAGCCCTCCAGCAGATGGAGTTGGCCGGCGAGTACCCCGACCTGATCATTGGCTGCGCGGGCGGCGGCAGCAACTTCGCCGGCTTTGCCTACCCCTTCCTGCACCAGAACCTCACCGCCGGCAAGACCACCCGCATCATCGCCGTCGAGCCGGCTTCCTGCCCCAGCCTGACGCGCGGCAAGTACGCCTTCGACTTTGGCGACACGGCCGCCATGGCGCCGATCGTGAAGATGTACACCCTGGGCCACACCTTCGTGCCGCCCGGCATCCACGCCGGCGGGCTGCGCTACCACGGCATGTCGCCCAGCGTCAGCGCCCTGGTCAACCACGGCGACATCGAGGCGCGCGCCGTCAAGCAGTTGGCGACGTTCGAGGCGGCCGTGCAGTTCTCCAAGGCCGAGGGCATCATCCCGGCGCCCGAGAGCGCGCACGCCGTGCGCGTGGCCATCGACGAAGCGCTGGCCTGCAAGCAGCGCGGCGAGCAGAAGGTGATCGCCTTCAACCTCTCCGGCCACGGCCACTTCGATATGCTGGCCTACGAAGCCTACCACCATGGCCGCCTGGAAGACTTCGAGTATCCCATCGAGGCGGTCGAAGAAGCTATGACCCACCTGCCGACGGTAAGTATGCCTGCATAAGGAGCCGACAGCGGCAGCGGCCGGGCGTTGGCCCGGCCGCTGCCACAACTCAGGCGGTCGCTACCCGTGCCAGACCAACTTCTGTTAGGCAACGATGCGATTGCGCTTGGCCTGGTGCAACACGGCTGCCAGGTCGCTACGGCCTATCCCGGCACGCCCAGCTCTGAAATCCTGGCCGGGGTAGTCAAGTTCAAGTCGCTTCACCAACGCCAGGTCTACACAGAGTGGAGCGCGAGCGAAAAGGTCGCCTTTGAAGTAGCGCTGGCAGCCAGTTGGAGCGGCCTCCGCGCGGCGACCGCCATGAAACAGGTTGGCCTCAACGTGGCCGCCGACCCACTCTTCAGCGCGGCCTACACCGGCCTAGTCGGCGGCCTGGTCGTAATCGTCTGCGACGATCCCGGCCCGTTATCTTCGCAGACCGAACAGGACTCACGCTTGCTGGCGCTGGCGGCCAAACTTCCGGTTCTCGACCCAGCGACGCCCGCCGAGGCTTTGGCCATGACCGGATTGGCCTTTGAGTTGTCGGAGCGCTACCGGCTGCCCGTCATCCTGCGGCCGACCACGCGCGTCTGCCATGCTGTCCAGAGTGTCGAGGTCGGCGGCGAGGCAGGCGGGCCGGCGGAGGCGGCGCGCGCGCCGAGTGGTTTCCGCAAGGATCCGACCCGATGGGCCGCCACCCCGGCATTCCGCCTCAAGCTGCACCAGGCCCTCAACGAGAAGTTGGCCGCTATCGAGGCCGAGTTCGAACAGTCGCCGCTCAACTTTACCGGCCAAGCCCAGCTAACCGGCGCCCGCCCGGCGCTGGGCGTAATCGCCAGTGGCACCGCCTACGCGACCGCTTGCGAATCGCTGGCAGAATTCGGCGTCGCGCTTCCGGTGCTCAAGATCGGCACGCCTTTCCCGCTGCCCCGGCGACGCGTGACGGATTTCATCACGGGCTGCGAGCGCGTCCTGGTCATCGAGGAGCCGGATGCCTGCATCGAACTGCA
>JADLEU010000352.1 GCA_020845955.1 Anaerolineales bacterium | reverse complement strand
TTCCGCGACCGCTCAAGTACGGCTTTGTCGAAACGGTAGTGGCGAAGATAGCCGCATCCTCATTGCCGATACCACTGGGCAACCCGACCGAGTTGGTTTACAAATCCGGGAACTATGGGCAGACCGACCCAGGCTTGCTACCGCGAGACTGGCCTCAGCGCGGGCTGATCGGAGGGCAGTGGATCATTTTGGGAGTGGGAGTCTTTGCCTGGATGGCTGACCCCCGGAAGGGAGTCCGGTCGAAGAAGGGGTTCTGGGCGTGGTTGGGATTCGCGTTCTCCCTGTTGGGGATGGGCATTCTTGGGTTCGTCATGTGGGTGATGTACAGCACGCCGGTTCTGCCGTTCATACCGCCGGAGATCATCAATCAGGGAGTGACGGCGGCGATTCCGTCAGCAGCGAAGACGAGTTTTGGAACGCCGGAGCAAGCGGCGCTGGCGGCGAGAGGTGAGTATCTGTACAAGGTGACGTCGTGCACGTTCTGCCATAATCCCGACGGGAGCGGCGGGCCGAAGATCAATCATGTTTCGTTCGGGACGGTGTGGGTGCGGAATATTTCCTCAGATGCGGCGACGGGAATTGGGGCGTGGACGGACGCGGAGGTCGCGCGGGCGATCCGCAGTGGCGTGTCGCGGGATGGCGGGCCACTGCACTGGCAGGGGATGGTGTGGGATCACTTGAGCAATCTGGACGAGGAGGATGTGCGGGCGTTGATTGTGTATCTGCGCATTATGCCGCCGGTGAGTAAAGAGATTCCCGCGCCTGTGCCACCAGGGCCGGGCGATTGCGAAGAGTATACGTTCTACCTCGCGGGGAGTTGGACGCCGGGGTGCGGGGTGAAGTAGGTTGATAGGCAGAATGGAAAACGGGAGGGCTGAGATCCTCGCCCATCCCGTTTTCCGAGGTTTGCTGTTATTAAGCGAGTGGAGATACCAGTTCGTAGTTATATCAGCCGCCCTGGGCGGACCCTTGGGTTTAAGTGCCGCAAACTTTCTTCAGGCCGCCACCCCACCCACCGAAGATAAGGGATGGGCGCAAAGAGATACCGACATGAAAAAGACGATCTGGCAACCCCTGGTACTTGGCGTAACATTTGGACTGTTGGCCGGCATCGCGACGGCCACGGGCCTCTCATTCCTTACGCCAGGCATTACTGATAGTGCGATAGGATTCTACGTGACCCTTTTCTTGCTCGCCGCCGCCCAGGGCGGCCCGTTGGCGGGCGCCACCGCGTCAGGGTTATGGGTGGCCATTTCGGCCTGGTTTGGCCCGCCCGACATGAAAGCCATTATTGGTATCCCTTCCATCTTTTGGTCAAACTTATTGGCATTGGGAAGCTTTACAGCGCTGGTTGGCGTTGCCTACCGCTGGATCTTCGAGCACATGAAGATGCCAGCGCGCTTGCTGCCCTGGGCCGGAATCGTGATTGCCTTTTATCTCATTACTCCTCCGTCCGCGATAACCCTACAATACTACTTATTGGGGGATCCTGCGTCTGAAATCCTTCCCGCTATCTTGGCCACTTACATGACCTATATTCCACAGGCGATCTTCGATATCGTCTTCACTTCCCTGGTCTTTATCGCCCTCCCGGTGCGCTACCGCCGTCCGCAGTGGTATGAGCCGAAGAAAACGCCGGCCTAAGACCGTGTAGTTCAACGTGAAAGAATAGCGGGCGCTCAATGCAAGTGAAAAGCTCAATCATTTGGAGAATGCTTGCCTGGTTCCTCTTGCTGGCGTTGATCCCGCTTGGGGCGGTGATGATCTTCGTGCAGAGACAGGTAAACCAGACGGTGCTGGATGTCGAGTTACAAGCAGTCGTCCGGGAAGCGCGTCTGCACGCTGCAGAAAGCGCCCATCATCCAGATGCTTTCGAGGAGCACACCCAGATTTTTCAAGGCACAGACGAGGACGCCTTCATCCTCCGAACGGATGGCACATACCAGGCGCATACCGACCGCCAGAAGGTCGGCGCTGCTGCTGATACTGACTTTGCGCCTGATATCCTGCAGGCCTTCTTCTCTAGTGACAGCGGGAGCCTTGACAACAGCGCCGCCGGTAAGATCATTGGCTATGCGGCGATTCCAGGTCAGAATTCAGCGATGGTCATTGTCAAAAATAACCAGGCTGTTCAGGACACCCTGAATACCCTTTCAAGATCCATTTTCTTGCAGCTCTCCGTCATATTGCTGCTCACCTCCATTGTCAGCGGAGTAGCCATCCTGGCGGTGATCACTCCCTTACGGCAACTGGCCAACTTTGCTGATCGAGTCGGCTCCGGCGACCTGGATGCCACCCTAGACCAGTCAGATCTTGAAGGTGAAATCGCGGTGCTGGCCGGAAGTCTGACCGGCATGACGGCCCGCCTGCGCGACTTGATCGCCAACCTGGAAAGCAAAGTCAAAGAGCGCACCCGAGACCTGGAGATTGCTGCGCAGGAATTGAAACGCACCGACTTGATGAAGAGCCAGTTCCTGGCCAGCATGAGTCACGAGTTGCGCACGCCGCTCAATTCCATTATCAATTTCACCCAGCTGATCGCCATGGGTGTGGCAGGTCCGGTGACCGATGAACAGATAACGATGTTGAACACTTCGCTGAGCAGTTCCAGGCACCTTCTGCAGTTGATCAACGACGTGCTGGACATCAGCAAGATACAGGCAGGCAAATTGAGCCTGTACATCGAGGAGGCTGTGAATTTGAATGACGAGATCAAAGCGGTGGTTGAGATGGCTGAGCCTTTACTGCAAAAACAGAATGCCGGGCTGGAGCAGCCCATCCAGTTCATTCAGGATATCGATCACGACCTGCCGTTGACTGCTTGTGACCGGCGCCGCACCCGCCAGGTGCTGTTGAACCTGCTCTCCAACGCCATCAAATTTACCGAGCAGGGTAGTATCACCCTGAGCGCGAAAAAGAGGGGGGAAGAATTCATCTTTGCTGTGATGGATACCGGGCCTGGCGTCCCCCAGGACCTGCAGGCCCGCATCTTCGAGCCTTTCGTCCAGGCGGCGGATGACATTAAACATACGCAAGGCACCGGCTTGGGCCTGCCCATTTCCCGCAGCCTGGTCGAGGCGCACGGCGGTGAATTGTGGGTGGAGAGCAAAATGGGCGAAGGAACGACGTTCTTCTTCACCCTACCCTTCCGCCCACCAAAAACGCAATAAGGGAGCTTGCGCCATGAATTCTCAAAAACCCGTTCTGGTTTATGTGGAAGACGACGAAAACAGCGTCCTGGTGATGAAAATGGTCGTCGAAAGAGTCATGAAACTGCCGACTCTGCATGTGCTGAAAAGCCGCGCTGATTTTGTACAGCAGGTTAAGCGCCTCGGCATGACGCCGGATATCTTTCTGTTGGACATTCAGATTAGGCCGTATGACGGGGTTGAATTGTTGTCCATGCTGCGCGGCGACCCGCAGTTCAATCAGAGCAAGGTGATTGCGCTGACCGCCAGCGTGACCAATGAAGAAGTTGCGCTCCTGAAGAGCGGTGGTTTTGACGGCGCGATTGCCAAGCCGCTGAACATCGAGGCTTTTCCGGGATTGATCGCCAAGATCATCAACGGGGATCAGGTCTGGTATATCACCTGATATTCTGGACCGCCATTTCAAGGCTGACAAGCCTTAAGTCCCTAGCCAAGAGAGCCTATCGAATCAGATAGGCTCTTTCGTTTATTAAACCTGCCACTTAGCGAGTAGATATGATCGGGCTGAGGCGCTAATCTGAGTTCGACATACACACTCACAAGGAGATTTTCCATGAACGCCACTCTCTCCACCACCTCACGTGCCAATGCCAAATCCGAAGCTCGCGCCACAACGCCGGGCCTGTCCCTCGCCCTGCTGCTGGCCGGGACTCTGCTGCTGGCCTTCTCGATGGGGCGCTGGCTGGCGCCACTGGCCGCCTGGGTCGGGCCGGTCCTCATCTTGCGCTACTCCCGGGATCATAAGGGCTGGCGCAGCCATCTCGTCCTGCTCGTCGCCTACATCGTGGCGTTCGCGATCGGGTTCGGGCCGATGTGGCTGGGGGCTGGCTGGCCGCTGCCGATGGTCGCCGTGCTGCCGGTCTTTTACGGGCTGATGTGGAGCCTGCCGTATCTCGCCGACGGGCTGGTGGGCGCGCGGCTCGCCGGCTTCGCGCGCACGCTGGTCTATCCGCTGGCGGCGACAACCCTCGAGTTCGTGAACATCCACACCAACCCGGTTGGCATGTGGGGTGCGACCGGCTTCACCCAGTATGGGAATCTGCCGTTCATGCAGCTCGCGTCAGTGACCGGCATGATCGGGATTACCTTCCTGATGGGTTGGTTCGCCGCGGTCGCCAATTGGGCCTGGGAGAATCGGTCCAACGGCAGCTTGCTGCTCCGGGGCCTGGCTGCCTTCGGGGCAACCCTGGCTGTCGTGTTTGGCTTTGGTTTCCTGCGCCTGAACGCAGCGGCCGCCGGTGAGACCGTCCGGGTGGCCGGGATTACGGCCATGTCGCAGCCAACTGTGGGCAAGCGCGTGTTTGAAGCGCCGGACCCGGCGACCGCCAGACAGGAACTGCAAGCCTATTGGGACGCCTACTTTGAAGAGACCGTGCGCGAGGCCCAGGCCGGCGCCCAGATCGTCGTGTGGGACGAGGCAGTTGGCGTGTCCGGGTCCAGGTTTGGTGCGGACGAGGCCCTTTGATCGCCCGCGCCCAGGACGTCGCTCGCCAGAATGAGATCTACATGGCCTTCACGATGCTTGTCATCGACAACGATCCGAACCAAAAGTGGGAGAACAAGCTGTTGCTGATCGACCCGGCCGGAGCGGTCCGGTTCGAGCATGCCAAGTACGGCGGCAACATCGTGGAAGGCACGCTGCTTGGCAACGGAAAGCTGCAGACCGTGGAGACACCTTTTGGCGTGTTGTCGGGCGTTATCTGCTGGGATATGGACTATCCGGCCATCATCCAGCAGGCCGGGCAGAATGGCATCGGCCTGATGCTGATCCCCAGCCGGGACTGGATTGATATTGACCCGCTTCACAGTCAGATGGCCGTGTTCCGCGCCATCGAAAACGGCATGTCCATCGTGCGGCAAACCGACAATGGCCTGTCGCTCGCCGTCGATGCCTACGGACGCGTCCTGGCTCAGGTGTCCTTCTACCACTCAACAGACCGGACGATGGTCGCCCAGGTTCCGACGCAGCACGTCGCGACAATCTACACCGCGTTTGGGCGCTGGTTCGAATGGCTGTGCCTGGCCGGATTCGTGCTGGTGACTGTCTGGGCGCTGTTCGCGCGCCGGGCAGCGCAGAGCTAGGAAGAACCCCCGGTCTTCGCAGACGAAGGAGAGCCTCATGTCCACTTCAATACCTAAGGATCAGAACATTGTCCGGTCGCTGGCGTTGATTGTTGCTCTGACCCTCATGGCCCTGTTGATCGTCGTGGTCGGGCTTCGACAACAGCCGCCCGTGCCCAAGAGGGTGGACGCCCCGCCCGACCAGTTCTCGGCGGGCCGCGCCGTGGTGCAGCTCAAGGAGATCCTGGCCGAGGGCGGCCCGCATCCGACGGGCAGCGAACAGAACGGCGCCGTCCGGCAGCGCATCGTCTCCGCATTCGAGCGCCTGGGCTATGCGGTGGAAGTTCAAAAGAAATTGGTCTGCCGCGGTGATTGGGCCGAGGGGACACTTACGGTCTGCGCCGAGGTGCAGAACATCATCACCCGGCTGCTCGGCCAGGCAGACGGCCCGGCGCTGATGCTGGCCGCCCACCGCTCAGTTACGCAAGGGGTGTCGCGTATTTTGCGGAACCGGGTTGGGTCCCGCCCACGAGTAAACCGGGCACTGGGAGACATCGGGTAAGGGTTGGGCAGTAAGCGCCTCCAGCGTAAAGGGCGTGTGGTCGGCGGCCCGGCGGCTGGCGAGCGCCTCGATCTGGCGGGCCTGGCGGACCGCGAGCAAGGTGGCCGCTTGGCCGGTGTGGACCTGGTGGGGGGTAAGCATGTTCAAGGTCGTCAGTGGATGGATCTCGTTGTACCAGGCGTAGAAGCCGGTGAAGTAGGCTACCGCCGCCGGGACGTCGCCGAAGTAGCCCGGGTAGAATAGCGCTTGTCAATCACAATGGGGATACAGGTCGCTTCCATGCCTATATCTTGCTGATGCCGGAGCAAGACGCGGGATTCATACTGCTTGCCAATGCCAGCGGCTTTGAGCAGTTAGATCAGGTCGACCAAATTGCCATGAATGTATATTCCCTACTGAACGGGAATCCTCCTGCTCCCATCTCTCTGCCATTCATGAGCATTTTCCTCCATTGGTCTATTCTGCTGACGCCGTTGTTGCAGGTTCTTGGGATTGTCCTCGTCTGGAGAAAACGCCAAGTTATCAAAGGTTGGGGCGTAATTCTGACCGTAGTCCTGAACATAGCTGTCGTCTTGCTCCGGCTTGGACTTTCCCAACTGATTCCATTTCCTCTCCCCTCGCTGCTTGTGTTTTTTCCTGATATCGGCTGGGGCATGGTTGCAGTCGCAACGCTCGGGATTGGCTGGAGCGTCATCTACACGACGCTGACCCTGATGGGGCGAAGGTCGAATGCGCGCCCGCGACCTTGATCAACCCATTGCCGTCGGTGGCACCGCTGAGGTTTACGCCTGGGAGCCGGGCTGGGTGTTGAAACTCTATTTTGAGCGCTACGAAACGGGAATAGCGGAGTTTGAGCATCGCATCGCTAGCGCCATCTGCGCAACCGGCTTGCCGGTTCCGGCGGTGGGTGAGATTGTGAACGTAAGTGGCCGGGCGGGTTTGCTCTACCAAAAATGCGAGGGCGAGTCGATGGGGGATGACCTGGCTAAACATCCCTGGCGCGTTATTTCCTATGCCCGCACATTGGCCGAACTACAGGCCGAGATGCACGCCAAGCCCATACAGGCCGACCTTGCTCCATTGCGCCGCAGACTGGCGCACAAAATCCAGGAAGCCAAACCGTTGCCGGAAGATCTCCGCACCACCGCGCTGAAGGCGCTCGAAGCCATGCCGGACGGTGACCGCCTTTGCCACGGCGACTTTCACCCCGGAAATATCCTGCTCAGCCGGCCGGAACCGATCATCATTGATTGGATTGACGCCTCTATCGGGAGTCCCCTGGCGGATGTAGCGCGCACATCCATCCTGGCGCGGGGGCTGGCCGCTATCGAAACGCAGGCCGCCTGGACCCGGCGTTTCGGCATCCGCCTGCTGCATGCCGTCTACTTGCACCGGTACTTCCAGCTGCGCCCGGGCCGATACGATGAATATCGCCGCTGGCTGCCCATCGTGGCGGCGGCGCGTCTGAGCGAAGGGGTTGCGGGCTGGGAGAATTGGCTCCTGGCGCAAGCCGGCGGACTTCTGCCGCGGTGAGCCGGCAACTCTGCCACGGTCCCGTTCGCGCAATCCAGTTGGTTATTCGACCTGCTCTTGGATGGGTATCTGCATCTGACGGTTGGGCCAGATCACACTCCCGGAGTCACTATGAAAGAGACCCGACGGGCGGAGACCCCTGAGCGATGACAAGTGCGACTGTTGCGTCTCAGACTGGCCACGGAGGCTCATGGCGTTCAACTACAACAAGGATGTTGCAGGATGGGCAATGTCTGGCGTGGAAACGGGGCACAACCATGGTCTGGTATGGTCTAGCCCTGGGGAAGAGCCGCAATCAACATGGTCTGCTGTGGTCTGGGCTCATGTAGCAGTGTCCAAACGCAACCAAGGTACCGCTGATCCCTTGGTTGCCCATTAACTGATCGCGCCACCCCGGGGAGTGGCGCGTTTGCCTTGTTTTTCAGGCATTCGTTAGGTGGCGAGGAATGGATTTGAACCATCAACCAAGGGCTTATGAGGACTTTACAGCCAGGGCTGCAGTCCCCTACTCGCGATTTGGCGATTCACGAGTAAGGGCCATGTTTTTGCAGGCATCCCGTGACCCCATGGCCCCTGCTCGTGTTCGATTCTATCCTCACACGCTCAGACCATAGACTACGCCCTGGCCGGACCGGTCTGGAACTCAGACCATAGCGCTATGCAGTTGTCCAGAGTGCACCAGACGCGCCCGTATTGGCGCTGTCACTGACAAGTATAAAGCTCCTTGAATCCCAGCGCAAGGGCGGTTAGGTGCACAGTCTCAGTCCGCATCGCAGCGGCCGCCTCACAACCGAGGCGGCAACAATCCATTCACGTGACTTAGAAGTTAGTGTCCCACCCGACGTTTGTTCAGATGAGCACAAACATTGCTCAAGCTCGCTCAAGCTCCAAGATTGTCACACATTGTAGGCTCGCAACCATATTAGAACGCGATATAGCGGCCGGGACTGTTGAGCCGGGAGCCCCTCGAGGAGACGGTGCGTCACATGTTTGGCCCAAGCTCCCGCAGAAGGCCATTCTGTCACCAGCTGTTCGACAATCTCGGCGAATCTTTCGGCTGGTGCCATTTCACCACCAGGCACCCCGCACACCGCTAATGCAATCTCAAACAGGGTCGACCGAGCATATTCAAGTATGTCGTGATCTGTAGTGGACTCCGCACCGTTGAAGCGGTGTAAGCGCTCGTACTGAGCCAAATGACGTCCTATTCTTCTAAGATGACCTGCAATTTCCGTATACAAGTCTGGCGCTTCTAAGTAGATTAGCTGTGCAGCAAAAGTCTCAAGTACGATAAGCCCCTGCCAAGTGTCTCCCTGCACGAGTTCCGCAAAATTCGTCTTGCGAACAATTGCCTTGAAATCCTCCTTCAAATGTTCATAGAGTGGCAAGTCGCCCAGGATTGCGTGAATTGCAGCCCAACTTAGAAAGTCGGAACTATCTAAAAGCAAGGATGCAATTGCGTTCTCAACAAGAGATTGCGGAGACTCTAGTTTGGAATTAGGGTCAGTGCTTGCCAACAGCGTCTCGACTAACCGCTCACCTCGTGTCAAAAAAGATCCCAGGAGGTTGCTCGCACGGGCATGGTCTTGCATAATCGAAACATCCAGCACCTCTTGGCCATTGATCTCGCGCATTATGAGACTGTGAACCTTGTCCTGGAGTCCCCATCTCGATAGCAACTGACAGTCATCACCTAATGCATAGGAAAGTCCAGCCACGGTGAATGACGCGTAGTGGACACGTCGTGGATGAGCTACATCAAGCCAACCAGGGTTATTGGTGTCCCACACCTCAGTCAATATCTGATCGGCAGCTCGACCGAATTGACTTGCAATCCACGCAGGGTCAGCGCCCGCATCCTGGAGGAGACTGATGAGCTGATTGCCATGCGCCCAGACCATTGCCAGCCTTACGTGAGCTGGCCACGCGTGCGCCGCCGGCCAGTGATAAAACTTCGCGTTCACCCAGCGCAATATAGCCAGTTGACTCTCAAAACGCCCTGGATTTTCTTCCGAAAGCTGCCACGCAATTATGTATCTTGCCAGGCGAGCAAATAGTGGAGCCCCAGAGCTCACCTGAACAAGCAGGCATACGAGATGAAAGCAGCCAAGCATGGATAGCGACTGGTGCAGGATTGTCTTGATAAAAACCCGTTGTTCGTCATATGGTAGTGCCTTCACAGATTGCACAAGGTAATGTGGGAGCGGCCTAGGCAAGCCAGCGAGACGTTTAAACGCCTCATCCACACCTTCTTCATCTACAAGAATTCGGGCCGCTAGTTCGATAGACTGATGAAATTGGTCTGGCGACGAAGCAACGCCACTTAGCCGTAAATGGCGCAACAAGCTTTCACTATCGGGTGGAGCAAATTCACCCAAATCGGGCGGTCCTTTTTGGACAAGGCGGTCAGCCAATTTCATGTAATACAGCACCATACTTTGCTCGTGCCATGTCATCAGCCGTTGAATTCGCTGAACAGGATCTTCTATTGCCACAAGCTCAAGTCCCCATTCGTTGAACATGTGAATAGACCAATCGAGCTTTTGGCGATCATCTCGAAGCGCTTGCTCGCGAACAGCTGGGGACTGATGAAGTAACAGGAATGAGGGATTGGAAATGGTCCATCTTATACCTGTAAGCGGGTGATCAAAATGAATGATAAATGTCGGGTTATTCTGGAAGTGTCGGGTTATTCTGGAAGTGAGGCTCAAACGTAACAACTTTGAGCTCCCGATCTCGCTTGTGGTCATCGATCTCCACAACAATAGTGGCTTCTCTCCCATTGATAACTTCCGTCATAGCCCGCCAATAAAGGTCAGGCTGAAACCGCAAGCCAGCGAATACAACAAGTCTCTGATAGCCTATGCGTGAAATGAATTCAGCATCACGGCCAATGTCATCGTGAATGGACAGTGGCAGGCCCTCGTAAAACCTCTGCAGCATGGCCATCGCTACTCTCACCGGCAACTCAGTCGAAAAGCTTTGGGCGGCAGCCAGCATGTATCGCTTAAGGTATTCCGCGATGGCCGATACAAGCAGTGGGTCTGCTTCGAGGCGGTCAGCCAAAATACTCGTTGACAACCAATCCGAATATCGCCTTCGAATCGTCGAGGCACTGGCGACCGGCTGATCGAGTAAATCTAGTGCAACTGATATGAGTAGCACAAGGCTTGTTCCTAGTACGTAGCGTTCGTCCAACTCAGGATGATGACGTTCCGTTAGGTGCAATACACCAAGGTGATCCACGTACAAGCTTTCCAATATCCAATTTGACCAAGCCTCGCGTTGATCATTAGGTGCGTCGCTGTTCCAAAGCTCCCGCAAAGCATCACCAATCGCCTGATGCCAACCTATAAGAAAGGCAGTTTCACCGTCTGGATTTGCTGCGCCACCGCTGCTATCAGCTTTTTGAAGCAAATTGCCCTGCAAGAGACAGGCTGCGAAATAGCGTCGAAGAACGGCCAACTCCCTGGTCTCCCGAATTTCGCCATGCACCACAGTTGCCTGTTCTAGATAATAGAGCAGCTCGCTCGAGTGAATTGGAATATAGCGAGCGTTTCCAGAACGAAGACGAGTCAATAGGTCGAAGTAATGAGCTTGGCTTAGTACCCCGGCACTGACCAGCGCAATCAACACTTCATTGACACCAATTATCGGTACGGTATCTCTAGTAAAGTACCCGTTTGAGTAGCGATCATCTATCCATATGACATCACCATCTATCGGAACAAAACTAAGCAAAGTCCGAAGGGGCTGAAAGGATGGCCTCTGTAGCATTTCATCATCAGACTTAACCTCCACTGTGCCGGCGGAAGGAATCAGTTCATATACACCACTGTCGATTCCATCGCTCAATCTACCTAACAGATCGTCGAGCCACTCGGCGGTGACCTGTTGCCCTGCCTGCCAATTCAACGCAGCCTCTAAAGCCCGAAATTCACTCGTGGCAATGGACACTTGATAGTGTTGAGCCACTAGCGGGAGTATTTCAGTGCCCGCTAATAATCGAAGCACGCCGAAATCAAAGAACAGCTTTGCGCCTCTTGGGGGTTCAACTCCCATTTGGATACTGCCTTCAGTACCCAGGTCATCAATCGCTTTGCGATATGCGTCTACAGAAAGGATTCCATGCTTGTGAAGCGCAGCCACGACAGCGCGATTATTGGTGAGCCTACCGCTGGCGACGTGATTGATCACTGCGGGGGTAAAACTAGCATCATTCTTCTTCAATGGAAGAAAGCTAACTAAATATCCACCTTGCGCCACTGCATTCTCGTATGTAGCAACCCATTTCTCGCCAAGTTGATCAATTAGCTCCGTGTCGTTGCTCTCGAGCGTCAGACTCGGTTCAAATGTACCTATCAATCCCCTATTGATGAATTCGACTATTTTGCGGGCATCCGACAAGGAAGACGGCTGGTGGTGGCCAATCTTGCTTTTGTAGTGATGTAACGTTGGCGCCAGATTGGCCGGAATTCGGATTGGCGCAAATGTGTCTTCTACCATTTTCAGAATGCCAAGGTGATTGGCCAGCAGTATCGCCGTAATGTCGATATTCAATCTCCAAGCCGGCTTATCATTTGCCATAGGAGGAAGTACACGACCGCCGTGCCGCACAAATAGGGCAGGATTATTTATGGGGTTTGGAAATGCCTCGTTGTCTTGCAGTTGCAGATGAAGATATTCAATGAGAGATGGACCGAGCACGTCGGACATTACATGAATGGGTAACTTACCGGCGAGGTATTCCCGCTGGACACGCTGCCCATGCTCGCTGAATCCTTGTAATGTGCTGACAAAATCGCGAACATCGAAAGCTTGAACGTTGGCGCTGCCTTTCCGGGCCAGTTCAGGCAAGCGTGCCATAAAAGGCTTCAATTCCTTATCTAGCTCGAGTTGAAAACCCAGCGCAATCAAGGACGGTACCACCTCGTCCGGCACCGAACTTGAAGCCACGCGGCGCCATAATTCGATGGCCAGGCGTTTGTCTTGCCATCGAGCGAAACGAGCCAACTGCAGCGCTTCTTCGGAGCTAAGGTCCTCGCGTTGGTACAATCTGCGCGCGACGATGACCATAGCCTGAAGATCACCTTTTTCGAAATACAATTGCGCCAAGTGCAGAAGTCTACTACTCGTTTCCCCTTCACTTGCCAAATGTTCTGCACTGTCTATGGCAGCTGACAACATGCCAAGGGCATGGAAACATTGGATTCGTACGTGTTGCAGCTCATTTGGCAGGGCTTGGTGGGGAAAGAGGACAATGCTCGAATTAAGAAGGCGAAGGCACAGCTCGTATTGATGGGCATTGAAGGCTGCTGCTATGGCGACCTCCGCGGACGCGCATGTACCTACTACTTGAGCAAATTCCTCTGCATGATCTGACACATAACCCCACTTGTGTAAGTGGTGCATCAACATGTAACCATCCACCAGGAAGGCTGCGTCTGCAGTTTCGCGATATGCGCTCTCCAAATAGTCAATGGCCTCTGCCGGTTCACCCAATTTCCGCGCTTGCTCAACATAGAACTGAGCCCAAGCATCGCGTAGTGCCGACTCACTACCTGATGACTGAAGATGGCGATGAGCACTTTCAAAATCCCCTCGCTCAAGCTGAAGCCTGACAAACCAAAACGTCCAGCCATCCAGCGCCTGTGCTTGAGCAAAGGCCCCTTTGGCCTCTTGGAGAAGTGTCAATGCCTCATCTACACGCTTCTTATGACTGTACAGGTTGAGCAATGCCACTATAGAATTGCTCTTTAACAACTTCGCCAAGCACGAAGATTATGCAGCCGGCTGCAGCACGAAGCCGGGAAACTCTTTGTTGCGGCACCAAAGTGCGGCTGCCATCAGACGCAAGCCGCGCTCGGT
>JADLEU010000351.1 GCA_020845955.1 Anaerolineales bacterium | reverse complement strand
GCTCATGTTATCATGCCTCTCTGCTCGTTGGCCGCCAACCGCGCTCTCGTCTCGAGGGCGCTTTTTGTGTGAAGGCTCACGGTATGCGAACCGTCGATTGGCACGAGGGCGGGGTGCGTTTGATTGATCAGCGACTTCTGCCCAACCGGCTGGAGCGGCCCGTCTTTCATGATTACGCCGCGGTAGCGCAAGCCATCACCGAGATGGTGGTGCGCGGCGCGCCGGCGATCGGCGCCACGGCGGCGTTTGGGTTGGCGCTGGCCGGCTTCCAGAGCCAGGCCACAGACCGGCTGGCGCTGCTGCGCGACCTGGAAGCGGCCGCCGCGCTGCTGCGCTCCGCGCGGCCCACGGCCGTGAACCTGTCTTGGGCCCTAAACCGGCTGATGCGCGTGGCCGCCAGCGAGGCGCTGGAGACGCCGGACGGCGTCCGCCAGGCGCTGCTGGCCGAAGCGCAGCGCCTGGCCGACGAGGACGTGGCCCTCAACCGGCGCATGGGGTACAACGGCGCGGCGCTGGTGAAGGACGGGGACACGATCCTGCACCACTGCAACACCGGGGCGCTGGCGACAGTCGACTTTGGGACGGCCCTGGGGGTGGTCTTTGCCGTCCACGAACAGGGCAAGCGGGTGCACGTGCTGGTGGACGAAACCCGGCCGCGGCTGCAAGGCGCGCGCCTGACCGCCTGGGAGCTGGCGCAGAAGGGCATCTCGTACGAGCTGATCGCCGATAACGCGGCTGGATTTTTCTTGCAGCGCGGGGAGGTCGACTTGTGCCTGGTGGGAGCCGACCGGGTGGCCGCGAACGGCGACGTCGCCAACAAGATCGGCACCTACCCGTTAGCCGTCGTCGCGCATGAAAACAGCGTGCCGTTCTACTGCGTGGCGCCGACCTCGACCGTGGACCTGGCCTTGGCCGAGGGTGCCCTGATCCCGATTGAGCAGCGAGACCCCGGCGAAGTGCTCGGTCTGCAGTTTGCGGGCGAAAACGTGGCGCCGGCAGGAGCGCGCGCCCGCAACCCGGCCTTTGACGTCACCCCGCACCGTTATCTTACCGCCATCGTCACCGAGAACGGTGTCGTTCGGCCGCCATTCCTGGAGAGCCTGGCGTCGGTCGTGCGCGGCGCGCGGTAGAGCGGACACTGTGATATGCGCATCGTCATTACGGGTTCGATCGCCTTTGATTACATCATGTCCTTCCCGGGGCAGTTCCGCGACCACATCCTGCTCGACAAGCTGAACTCGCTGTCCTTGAGCTTCCTGGTGGAGAGCATGACGCGCCATCGCGGCGGCGTGGCGCCCAATATCGGCTATACCCTGGCGTTGCTGGGCGGCCACCCGGCGCTCCTGGCCACCGCCGGCCAGGATTTCGAGGAGTATCGGGCCTGGCTGGAAACGCAGGGGGTCGATACCGGCCCCGTCAAGGTTATCCCCGATATCTTCACGGCCTCCTTTTTTGCGGGCAAGGACCGCGTCAACGGCCAGATTGCCCTCTTCTATCCGGGCGCGATGGCCTTTGCTGCCTCGGTTTCGTTTCACGACCTGCCAGCGCGGCCCGACTTTGCCGTCATCTCGCCAGACGACCCGGCGGCCATGGCCAAGCACCTGCGCGAGTGTCTTGACCTGGGCATCCCCTATGCTTACGACGTTTCGTGGCAGCTGGCGCGCCTGGCGCCGGACGAGATCATGGAGGGCGTGCTGGGCTGCCGCATGTTGGTCGTGAACGACTACGAGATGAGCCTGATTACGGACAAGACCGGGCTGCTGGAAACCGATCCGCGCGTGAAGGATAAAGTGGTGATTGTCACCCGCGGCGAGCGCGGCGCCACGGTCCACGCGGATGGAGAGCGCTATGATATTCCTCCCGTGCCCCCACGCCAGATTACGGACCCCACCGGCGCCGGCGACGCCTTTCGGGGTGGTCTGCTGCGCGGGATGGCCGCCGGCTGGAGTTGGCCCCTGGCGGGGCGCATGGGATCGCTGGCCGCCACCTATTGCCTGGAAGCGCTGGGCCCGCAGAACCACTGCTATACCCGGCGGGAGTTTGTCCGCCGCTATCGCGAGCATTTTGACGACGCCGGCATTTTGGATGGGCTGCTCGGCCAGCCCGACACGAGGAGCTTGGAATGAGAAACTACGATGTCAAGAACACCAAACTCGCCGAAGGGGGACGTTATCGGATCGAGTGGGGCGAGCAGGAGATGCCGGTGCTGCGCCTGATCCGCGAGCGCTTTGCCACCGAACAGCCGCTCAAGGGCGTGCGCATCTCCGCCTGTCTGCACGTGACGGCGGAGACAGCCAACCTGATGCACACGCTGCAGCTCGGCGGGGCCGACCTGGTGCTGTGCGCCTCGAACCCGCTCTCGACCCAGGACGAGGTGGCTGCCAGCTTGGTGACGCACTATGAGATCCCCACTTACGCCATCAAGGGCGAGGACACGACCACCTACTACCAGCATATCCAGGCCGCGCTGGACCACAGGCCCCAGTTGACCATGGACGACGGCGCCGACCTGGTAAGCACCATCCACAAGGAGCGCACCGATCTCCTGGACGGCATCATCGGCGGCACCGAGGAGACCACCACGGGTGTTATCCGCCTGCGGGCCATGGCCGCGGACGGCGCGCTGAAGTTCCCAGTGCTGGCGGTGAACGACGCCATGACCAAGCACTTCTTCGACAATCGCTACGGCACCGGGCAGTCCACCGTGGATGGGATCGTGCGCGCGACCAACCTGCTGCTGGCCGGCAAGGCGTTCGTGGTGGGCGGCTATGGCTGGTGCGGGCGCGGTTTGGCCTCGCGCGCGCGCGGAATGGGCGCCAACGTGATTGTGACCGAGGTCGATCCGCTGCCGGCCCTGGAAGCCGTGATGGACGGCTACCGGGTGATGCCCATGAGCGAGGCGGCCAAGGTCGGCGACCTTTTCTGCACCGTGACGGGCGACGTCAACGTCCTGGACCGGCAGCATTTCGAAGTGATGAAGGACGGCGCCATCGTGGCCAACTCGGGCCACTTCAACGTGGAGATCAACATCCCGGCGCTGGCCGATATGGCGCGCGAGAAACGCCGCGTGCGCGAGTTCGTGGAGCAGTACGTCCTCAACGACGGCCGGCGGATCAACCTGCTGGGTGAAGGCCGCTTGATCAACCTGGCCGCGGCCGAGGGCCATCCGCCGAGCGTGATGGACATGTCCTTCGCCAACCAGGCCCTGGGGGCCGAATACATGGTGCGCCATGCCGGCGAGTTGGAGCGCAAGGTGTACGCCATCCCAGGAGACATCGATCGGGAGATTGCGCGCCTGAAGCTCGAGGCGATGGGCGTGCAAATCGACACCCTCACGCCCGATCAGGAGAAATACCTGCATTCGTGGCAGGAAGGGACGTAGAGCGCAGTCCCTTGGCTGCTGAGGCTTGCTACCGACACCCGGCCCGCCCGGCTGTCGAGCACTGCGAGCAGTGCCGGCAGCCGGTGTGCGGGTCGTGCCTATGGTACGCCGAGGCGGGTGTGCGGCTCTGCCCCGACCACGCGGCCGAGGCCCTGCAGCAGGGCCAAACTGTCGTGCCGCCCGAGCGTTACGCCGGCGGTATTGCGCACAGCGAGGCCTGGGCCGCGCGGCCGGCGCGGCCTGCCCAACCCTACGCCGGCAACAGCACCGACGTGAGCGCGCTGGTGGCGGCCCTGGCCGGCATCATGGCGCTGCTTTCGTGCGTGGGTCTGTCGTGGGTCATCCCCTTCCTGGCGCTTGCGCTAGGCCTGGTGGCCTGGCTGCAGGCGCGCGACGCCGCCGACCCTGGCCGTACCCGGCTGCTGGCGAGCCTGGGCCTGGCCGGCGGTGGTATTTTTGCGCTGCTCCTCATCGGACTGGGCCTGGTGATGATGCTGTGTATGCTGTCGGCTGTCTTCGGCAGCTTGTCCGCCTGGCCGCGCGGCGTGGCGACGCCAATCCCAGTTCCGACCAGCATCCCCTAACCGCCACCGCCCTCGGGGGTCGGCGTCTCGGGCGGCGGGCCGGGCGCAACCACCTCAATCGTAATGAAGATGCGGTCGCCAAACAGGTTGCCTCCGGGGTCGCGCGCCTGCCAGCGGCCGGTGTAGACGCCCGGCTCGGCCGGGGCGGCCATGACCATCTCCAGCGTGGCGGTGGCCCCGGCGCGGGCAGGGAAGAGCGCCACTTCGCTCCGCGCGCCCAGGGCGTTGCCGCTGACCAGCACCAGGCGATAGCCAGCGTCCCAGTCGCAGGTGCCGTTGTTGCGCACGGACCACTGCTTGCCGATCGGCTGCCCGGGCACGAATTGGGCGCCATCGGGCACCGTCAGATCGGCCACGAATTCGGCGTCGTTGGCGCAGGCGCCCTCCGTCGGCGTGGGCGTGCGGGTGGGCTCGGGCGGCGCCTCGGTGGCCAGGGCGGTCAGGGTTGCGGGGGGCTCATCCGGCGCCAGCGTGGGCTGAGGCCCAGTGGTCGCTGTGAGGGTGACCACGACGACCGGCCGAAGCGTGGCAGTCAGGGTGGCGGCGGTCGACTGGGATGCGGTTGAGCCTGGGGTGACCGTGGTTTGGCCACAGGCGGCCAGCACACCCACTAGAAGCGCCAGCGCCCAAATCCGCAGGCGGCGGAGCAAAAGCATGCGGGCGATTATAAATCCTAATCTCGGTTACTCCTCCAGCAGTTCGTCAGCCTCCGGGGCATCCGCCTGCTCTTCCTGGCTGTCGACGACGAGCGGGCTGCCGGTGGCGACCTGCTGAGCCCGGATGGCCAGCTCGATCTCCTCGGCCAGCTCGGGATGGGCCTTGAGGAAGTTCTTGGCCTGCTCACGGCCCTGGCCCAAGCGCAGTTCGTTGTACGAGAAGAACGCGCCGCGCTTGGTGATGATCTCCAGGGCGGCGCCGATGTCGATCAGATCGCCGACCTTCGAGATGCCCTCGTTGTACATGATGTCAAACTCGGCTTCGCGGAAGGGGGGCGCGACCTTGTTCTTGGTGACGCGCACCCGGGTGCGCGAGCCGATGACGTCGGCGCCTTCCTTGATGGCCTGGATCCGGCGCACGTCGAGGCGCACGCTGGCGTAGAACTTGAGCGCCATGCCGCCGGCCGTGGTCTCTGGGTTGCCAAACATGACGCCGATCTTCTGCCGCAGCTGGTTAGTGAAAAGCACGGCCGTATTCGACTGTTTGATCGCGCCGGAGAGTTTGCGCAGCGCTTGCGACATGAGGCGGGCCATGAGGCCCACGTGGCTGTCGCCCATCTCGCCCTCAATCTCGGCGCGCGGGACCAGGGCCGCCACCGAGTCGATTACCACCACGTCCATCGCCCCGGAGCGCACCAGGGCCTCGGCAATCTCCAGGGCCTGCTCGCCGGTGTCGGGCTGGGCGATGTAGAGGTTTTCGACGTCAACACCGCAGCGCGCGGCGTAGATCGGGTCGAGGGCGTGCTCCATGTCGACGTAGCCGCACACGCCGCCACGGCGCTGCGCCTCAGCCACGATGTGCTGGCAAATTGTGGTCTTGCCCGAGCTTTCGGGTCCGTAGACCTCGGTGACGCGCCCGCGCGGCACGCCGCCAATACCGAGGGCGATGTCTAGGGCCAGCGAGCCGGTGGGGATCGATTCGACGTTCATGTGCTTGGCCTCTCCAAGGCGCATGATGGCGCCATCCCCAAAGCGCTTGGTGAGATCCATCATCGTCTTTTCGATGGCGTTGCGGCGGCCCGGGTCCAGGGTTGGGCGGCCATTCGCGGGTGAGGGCGCAGCGGCAGCGCGGCCGCGGCGCGGGGCAGGGGCTTCGGCCGCCTCGGCGCCATCCACGGGGAGCATCAAGTTTTCGGCCTCTTCAGCCGATTGTTCCTTCTTTCGACGGGGCATGATCGGGTTTCCTCCTCAGGAAAGCGACTGAAGACGACTGCGCCCGGCAGTCGAACAAATGTACTCGATAAGTATAGCCCGGATGTTCTATTTGTCAACAGCGTTTTCCGCTGTTCGGGGTGGTCCGCTGCCCGGCCAAGAGTCCCCCTATCCGAGCGGAATTCTAGGGCCCGCCGGCGCGGATTGTGGTCAGCGGCGTGATCGTAGGGCCGGGGGTGTCGCTTGGAGTGGGTGAGAAGCGCGGGATGGGCGTGCGCGATGCCGTCGGGGTGCTGGTGGCGGTACGTGTCTTGGTGGGCGTGCGCGTGGCGGTCGCGGTGCGCGTGGCGGTTGGGGTGCGTGTGGCGGTGGGCGTGGGCGTGTAGGACGGTGTGAGCGACGGCAGGTTTTCAGGCCGAGCATATTCGGGCATGGCGTCGGCCATGACGCCCGCCTCCGACCTCAGAATGACGAAGTTGGTTTGCCCGGCGACGACGTCGACACTGCCCTCGATGACCTCGATCTCCTCGCCGCGCTGGATCTTGGCGCGTAGCCGGTAAGCGCCGGCCGGCAGGTCGGAGATGGCGAAGTTCTCCTGCCAGGCGTCGTCGGGGAAGGCCACGCGCGGCCCATACGTGTAGACGGTGTGGACGAATTTGCCGCGAGACGTGTAGATGTCGAGCGAGGCCGACGGGATCGGGAGCCCCGAGCGGTTCTCGAGGCGCCCAGCCAGCACGCCCCAGCCGGCGTAAGGCGCAATCCACAGCTCGGGATTGCGGGTGTGGTAGTAGTCGTTTTCGCCGGCGCGCACTTCAAAGTGAACATGCGGACCGGTGGAGTTGCCGGTGCTGCCGACCCAGCCGATAACGTCCCCGGTCTGCACCTGCTGCCCGACGAAGACGTCGTGGGCCTCCATGTGGGCGTAAAGCGTGTAGAGCGGATGGTTGTTGTAGCCGAAGTCGTGCACGATGGCGACGGCGATGCCGTAGGGGTCTTCAAGGAAGCCAGGCTGGAAGTTGAAGAGGCCCCATCCGGCCCACACGACGCGCCCCGGCCCAGCGGCCAGGATGGGTGTGAGGGGCAGCGCGTCGATGTCGATCCCGGCATGGATGTTCATCTCGCCGAAGTAGTCGGAGCCGTAACGGTAGCTGCCCAGGGGGTAATTGACGCTGTCGGAGGCGATCGGGCGCGCAAACCAGAAGTGATCTTCGGCGCGAACGGAGAGCGGCACGCCGATGACGGGCGGGCGCCAGTT
>JADLEU010000350.1 GCA_020845955.1 Anaerolineales bacterium | reverse complement strand
CATCTTCTTGCTCTTCCTGCTGGCCGCCCTCCTCGGGCCGCTCGTGGCGCCCTATCGAGCCAACCAGCAGATTGCCGCCGACGCCCTCCAGCCGCCCTCCTCGGCCCACTGGTTCGGCGCCGACAACCTGGGGCGCGACGTCTTCAGCCGCGTCGTCCTGGGTGCGCGTGAGATCACCGGCGTTTCTGGCCTGGGCACGCTCCTGGCCGTCCTGGCCGGCACCGCCCTGGGGCTGCTGACCGGCTACAAGGGCGGCTGGCTCGACGAAGTCGTCATGCGCTTCTTCGATAGCCTGCTGTCGCTGCCGGCCCTGCTGCTGGCCCTGCTGCTGTTGGGCATCCTGGGGCCGTCGCGCAACAGTATCTTGATCGTTATTGTGGTGGTCTACACGCCCATCGTGGCCCGCGTGGTGCGTAGTGTCGTCCTGGCGGTCAAGACCAAGGCCTTTGTCGAGGCGGCGCGTCTGCAGGGCGTGCCCTTGGGCCGGCTCCTGTTCCGCGAGATTCTGCCGTCGGCTCTGCCGGCGCTGGCCGTCGAGGCGGCGCTGCGCTTTTCCTATGCCATCTTCCTGGTGGCCTCGCTGGGCTTCCTCGGGGTCGGTGTGCAGCCGCCCAGCCCCAACTGGGGCCTGATGGTCAAGGAAGCGCGCGAGCATGTCAACCAGGCGCCGTGGGGCCTGTACTTTCCGGCCGGGGTCATCTCGGTCGTGGTGATTGGCGTCAACCTCATGGCCGACGGCCTCCGCCGTCTCTTGGAGGCTTCCGATCGTGAGTAGCGCCGGGTCCGGCCGCCCTCTGCTCGAAATCGCCGGCCTGACGGTGGCCTACCGGCAGGCTGGCCGTTGGCTGGAAGCGGTCCGCGAGGCCACCTTTTCGATCCGCGCCGGCGAGACCTATGGCCTGGTCGGCGAAAGCGGCTCCGGCAAGAGCACGCTGGTGCTCGCCCTTATGCGCTACTTAAGCCAGAACGGCGCCGTGCGTGCTGGCCGGATCACGTTGGCCGATCACGATCTCCTGGCGCTGAGCGAAGCGCAGATGCGCCAGGTCTGGGGCCGGCTGGCGACATTCGTGCCCCAAAACCCGCAGTCTTCGCTCAATCCGTCCCTACGCATCGGCGAGCAAATCGCCGAAACCCTACGGCACCATCAAGGCCTCAGCCGGGCCGCCGCCTGGCAGCGCGCGCTCGAGCTGCTCGACCGGGTGCGCCTGGCCGATCCCCCGCGGGTGGCCGGCAGCTATCCGCACCAGCTCAGCGGCGGCATGCAGCAGCGCGTGATGATCGCCATGGCGCTCAGCACCGAACCGCGGCTCCTGATCCTGGACGAGCCCACCACCAGCCTCGACGTGACCACCCAGGCCGTCATCCTCGACCTGGTCCGCGAGCTGATCCACGGCCAGCAGACGGCCGCCCTGTACGTCACGCACAACCTGGGAGTCGTGGCGCTCGTCTGCGACCAAGTCGGCGTGCTGTACGCCGGCGAGTTGGTGGAAGAGGCCGCCACGCGCGACCTGTTCCACCGGCCGCTGCACCCCTATACCCAGGGCTTGCTCGACAGCGTCCCGCGCCTGGGCGAAACCAAGGGCCAGGTCCAACTGCGCGCCATCCAGGGCCAGATCCCCGCGCTGGGCGAGCGCCCCACGGGCTGCGTGTTTGTGCCGCGCTGCCCGCTCGCCATCGATATCTGTGCCGAACGGCCGCCGCTCTATGCGCCCGGCGAGGGCCGGCGGACGCGCTGCCACCGCTGGCACGAGGTCCAGGCAGGCCTGGTGAGCGCTCGCCAGCCAGCGCCGGCTTTGGCCGGCAGCCGGGCCCAACCAGCGGCCGCTTCCGCCGCTCGGCCAACGGCCCTCGCCGGCGCCGCGCCCACCCTGGATGTGGACCACGTCGAGACGCGCTTCCCCGGCCGCCGGTCGCCGGGCGAGTGGCCGCGCCGCGCCGCGCCCCGCCAGCTCCGCGCCGTGGCCGATGTCAGCCTCTCGATCCTGCCCGGCCAGACCTTGGGCCTGGTCGGCGAGAGCGGCAGCGGCAAGACGACCCTGGCGCGCACCATCATGGGGCTGGTGTCCAGCGCGCGCGGCCGCATCGATCTGCTCGGCGCACCCCTGCCGACCGAGCTGTCGCGCCGCAAGCTAGAGACACTGCGCCAACTGCAGATGGTGTTCCAAGACCCCGAGGAGGCCCTCAACCCCAACCTGACCATCGGCGCCTCCTTGCGCGAGCCGCTGATGACCCTGCTGGGGCAGTCGCCCCGGCAGGCCAGCGCCGCGGCCGGC
Source organism: Anaerolineales bacterium (assembly GCA_020845955.1). Taxonomy (GTDB): domain Bacteria; phylum Chloroflexota; class Anaerolineae; order Anaerolineales; family UBA6663; genus JADLEU01. The sequence continues at coordinate 1,648 of JADLEU010000350.1, read as the reverse complement.
CGGCTGCTGGAGGCCGTTCGCCTGCCGGCCAGCTACGCCGAGCGCCGCCCCAACCAACTCAGCGGCGGCGAGCTGCAGCGCGTTGCCATTGCGCGCGCTTTCGCCTCCAACCCGGCCCTGTTGATCGGTGACGAGCCGGTCTCCTCGCTTGACGTTTCCGTCCAGGCCTCGATCCTGAACCTGCTCAACGAGCTGCAGGCCGAGCATCACACCAGCCTGCTCTTCATCTCGCACGACCTGGCCGTCGTCGGCTACCTGGCCGACACCGTGGCCGTCATCTACCTCGGCCAGCTGATGGAAGTGGCGGCCACCGCCGACATCTTCGCGCCGCCCTACCACCCCTACGCCGAGGCCCTGCTCAGCGCCGTCCCGCTGGCCGCCCCAGGCGCCGCGCAGCGCTCCATCCGGCTGGAAGGCGACATCCCCAGCCCCCTGGCGGTTCCAAGCGGCTGCCCCTTTCACACCCGCTGCCCGCGCTTCCTGGGCGATGTGTGTGTCCAGCAAACGCCGCCCTGGAGGCTGCAGGCTGAGACCGGCAAGCGCATCTTTTGCCACATCCCGCTAGACGAATTGGCCCGCTCCCAGGCCCGCGCCTTCACGCTGGAGCATCCCAGCCATGGCTAATTTCCTCGCGCGCCGGCTCGGGTTTATGCTGCTCACCGTCCTGCTGACGTCGATCATCATCTTCCTGGTCACCCAATGGCTGCCCGGCGACGTCTGCCGCGTCATCCTCGGCCGCGAGGTCGGCCAGGCAGCGCTGGCCGACTGCCGCGCCGAGCTAGGGCTGGACGACGCGCTGCCGGTGCGCTACCTGCGCTGGCTCGGCAATTTCGTGACCGGTGATTGGGGCCAATCGTTCAGTACCCGCGCCGCCATCCTGCCGATCGTCATCGAGCGCACGCGCAATTCGCTCATGTTGGCCCTGGTCACGCTGGTGATCTCGGTCCCCCTTGGCGTCGTCCTTGGCAGCCTGGCCGGCCTGAACGAGAACAAGCTGGCCGACAACCTTATCAGCGTCATCGCGCTGTCGGTCGTGGGGCTCCCCGAGTTCGTCACCGGCATCGTCCTGATCCAGTTGTTCTCCTTCGAGCTGCGCCGCCGGGGTCTGCCGTTCCTGCCGGCCAGCTCATCCATGCGGCCCGGGACCGGCTTCGTCGAAGCCTTGCCGCTCCTGGTCTTGCCGGCGCTCACCGCTACCCTCGTCTTGCTGGCCTACATCGCCCGCCTGACGCGTGCCGGCGTCATCGAGGCGCTGAAACAGCCCTACGTGCGCACGGCCGTGCTCAAAGGCCTGCCCGGTCCCACCGTCCTCCTCAAGCACGTCATGCGCAACGCTCTGCTGCCGACCGTGACCGTCATCGCCATCAGCTTCGGCTGGCTCGTCAGCGGGTTGGTCGTCATCGAGAACGTCTATAACTACCCTGGCCTGGGGCGGCTGCTGATCTTCGCCATCGATCGCCGCGACCTGCCCCTCATCCAGGCCATCACCATGGTGACCGTGGCTGCGCTGGCCTCGGCCAACCTGATCGCCGACCTGCTGTACGCCTACTTGAACCCCCGGATTCGCCTGGCTTAGGCTTCGGTTTGACTTGCCGTGTCGTTCGCGACGAGGCCCACGCACACCCGCGCCCCCATGCGCCCACGCTCT
>JADLEU010000349.1 GCA_020845955.1 Anaerolineales bacterium | reverse complement strand
TCGGCTCGTTCGTTTGCAGCACTAGCCGTGTTTCGTTTGGCCCCACGCAGGCCGTGTTCTCTGGAGTGATCACGGCAAGCACTTTGTATCCGGCGATCGTGTCGGGTACTCCATGAGAGGCCGGATCAAATAGGCCTGTCGGAACACCTATAGTCGCAACGGAAGTTGTGTTCGGTAGCTGTGGCTGATCCGCTCCGGCTATAACCCGGCTCAACACAGCAAGTACTCCGACCAACAGGGCCAGTATGAATGCTGCTCGCAACACAATGATTGGTCTGCGTCTACTAGCGATTCTGCGTAGCTTGTCCATGTGTGGCATGAAAAACTGAAGCACGGCAACGGCAACAGTCGACCACCTTGATCAAAGATCAAATCACATACGATCAATAATGGTTACTGCAAGCTCCTTTTGCAGTGCCGCCGCACCACCGCAGAAACTAGTCGACTTGGCAGCACCGACGGCAAGACGGCGGCCCGGCCTTCCATCAGGGCATTGCAGGTCAGATGATGTGATCCAGAGTTGGGCCGTTGGAACCGGTGCCCGTTTGTCGCTTGCCACTGCTATGGGTTAGTTCATTGTGGCCTCAGCTGCATATCTCTCTACTTCAGCCATCGGCAAGTGGCTGGCGACTGTGACAATAAGCTCCCCATCGATATACAGAATTCTATTGGGATATTCACCATGGTCGAATTCGGTTGTCCAAGCTGTCCTGCCATTGGCCAGAGTGACCTCCTTATCACCTAGCACAAGGCTTTGGCTGGAGGCAGCGGTCGAGGGTAGAGTTGTGGTTACTAGGACATCCTCCTGGCTGGAGGAATACTTGATCTCAGCAAGGATGACGAAAGCGATCTCATCGGGTCGAGGCTGCGCTGATGGGCTGTACAGATCTAGGAAGTGAGCCATCACTTTATCAAAGTCGCCTGCAGCCTGGTCATTCAGTACAGCAACTGGATGTTCAAACGGCGCTTCGACTTCTCGCCCAGTAAGGTCAGTGAAGCTGACCGCATCAGGCGGCGAGATGGTTACGGCATTTGCCACGATGGCTTTGTCAGCATCCTCATTGGATGGGTTGACCGGCGCGAAACGACCCGACGCGATTGCTGCAGCGCTGATTGCGAAGATGGCTAGTGAGAGCCCCACCATGTAGAGTATCCTTATTTTGGCGGTCATGGTATCTCCTGTGATTAATGCCTACGAGCGAGCGATGTAACCGGCTAACAGTTGAAATAGTAGTAGTCAGAAGCATTCGTGGTGAAACTGGCAGTATAACGCGCGTCCACCAGCCATTGTCCAGATATCCATTGGGCCGCGGTATTGGCAAGCGCCGTGTCGGTCCCGCCGTATACCCTCCCCGAATCAGCGCTCGCTTTGGATACCCAGATGCTGCCGTTGTGATACCAAAGTGTATGATTAGTCTGTCCCCAATCCCAGACGTAGTAGCCGGACCAGTTAATCCAAGACGCTCCCTTAGGCTGAAAACCGGAGCAATCACCCTGGACCCCTCTAGCCCAACTCGCTGCACCAACCGGTTGGACAGCGACGACGAGAACTACTGTGACTAATGCGACGCGTAGTAGCCATCTAATAGCATTGGAAGCCGGAACGGTGATCTGTGTTTGATACATCTAGCTCTCCTTGGTGGGTGCATAAGATGATCTGACAGGTCCAAACCAATGCACGTGTCCATCGATCGCAGAGTCCATGCTCCTTGGTGTCACACGGACAATGAGGGTCCGATTCGGCCTCGCCAGAATGTTGGCTAAGCTGCACCGCGCCTAGCTTCCTTGCCAGTTTTGTGGCCCAACATTGCCCAGCGGAACCAGGGTCCCGGCGGGCGAAATATCTTCCCTCTCATGCCTCTACCCCCGGAGGCTGTAGGTACGAAAGCGCAAACCCCAACTGCCGGGGTCTCGGCCAGGTTGAGATCAAGAATGCCTTCGAAGCAGCATACAGTGGCCGGAGATCCGTTCCGGTACCGGATTGATGAAACCGCCCAACTGGTGCCGCTGACACCCTTACGCGAGTGCTGGAGAGATGACAGGGATATCGCCACCGCGATGTGTTCAGCAGCATACGCCCATTGCCCAGTCTTGTCATGAGGTCCCAGTCACAATTACGACCATGACTTTCACCCTATTTTTCGGACACACCTTATCTTCAATGGAGTATTCTTCGTTCTAACGAACACAGGAGCACAGCCTCAGCCAGTTACCAATGTCGCTCTGATCGATGACATTATTCACTGGCCGAACGTCAAGATTCAAGTAACGTGAGTTGAAGCGTCTACCTCGGCGCTCGGGACGGCGCGCCCGCAGCGGCTTGGCAACCGCAGTATCAGTTCAAGTGGGTTGCGAGCAACCCCTGAATGCTCGCAGGGGGCACAAATGCCACTGGCACAGCTCATCCACCGCTTAGCTACAGACGCCGAATTTGCGGCTCGTATGTTGGATGATCCTCGAGCCGCACTGCCAGGCTCCGGCCTGAACGTGAAAGGCGAGCAGCTAGAGGCTTTGCTGGCTTTCATTCATAGCCATGCGCACTGGTTGCACCTTTGCTCGCCGGCGGAGGTGATTCCCGAGGATCTCCCGTGGCAGTCTCCACAGTTCGCCCCGCTAGCCACCAGTTCGCCCGTTTCATCTTCGAACGGATAGAGTCACTCTGGTCCGAGGCGGTTGTCGAGCCGGAGTACCGCCAGGCCATGCGGGCGGCCTTGGCGCCGGCGAAAAGCTCACCCTCATCTCGGCCAGTTGGCTTCAACGGCTTGCCATTGATCGCCTTGCCCGCCTGGTCCTGCGAGGCAGTCGGCGGCAATTGGCAGCAGGCCGAGCTCGTTGCCGCTGCCTGGGGCTTGCTGTACTCCGCTGCCCACCTGCTGGATGCCGTTGAAGATAGTCAAGCGGATGCCGGGCTCCAGCCAACTCCGAGCCAGGGCGCGACGATCAACGTCGCGACTGGGCTGATCAGCAGCGCGACTCTGGCCCTAAACGCACTCGAAGATTCTGAAGCTCGCTCAGAAACTGCTCGAGAGGTACGCGGCAGGTTCCACGGTGCCGTGCTCACGATGTGCGGGGGACAGCACTCCGATCTGACTCGCCTCGAACCCACGCTCGAGCAGTGCTGGCAGGTGGCGGAGGCCAAGTCGGGAGCGTTCTTCGCTTTGGCCTGCTGGGCAGGCGCCCGCCTGGCGTGCAGTGACGCTACCCAGACCGATCTCTTCGGTCAGTTCGGCCAGAATCTGGGCACCGTCATCCAGATCAGGGATGACCTGAGCGGGCTGACTCCCGTTGCAGGAGAGCCGAGCGATCTGAGCTCCGCTGGGAGCTGGACGTTGCCGGCGGCTTACGCGATGAGCGTCGGGTCCGACGACGAGCGCGACCAACTCCGCCGCCTGCTTCAGGCAGCCCCAAGCGATGCCACTGCCCTCGCCGAAGCGCGGCGCCGAATGATCGAATGCGGTGCCGTCCTATACCTGACGGTTGAAGTTGAGCGCCGCCGCCGGCAGGCCGAGGCGGCGCTCACAGCAGCCAGCCAATCCGGCAGGGCTCGGGATGAACTGCTGGCGCTGCTCCGCGAAGTATGCACTGTGAGGAATGCATGAGTCCTCGGCTCCAGCGCTTGGGCACCGCTGGCCTGTTTGCTCTGGCGCTTGGATCGCTGCTTCTGACCGGCTGGGCAACCTGGCGGTTGGTCAGGCACCCAAATGCAGGGGTCACTTGGTCGCATGTCACCGGACTGATCGAAGCGGTCGACCCGGCGGGGCCAGCGGCGGGGCGGCTGCATCCTGGCGAACGTCTTCTGGCCATCGACGGCTTGGCCCCCAGTCAGGCGCTCTTCTATCCGGACAAGGTGCCTGGCGACAGCGTGACCTTCCTGGTCCAGCGGAACGGCGAAAGCCACGCCGTCGCCGTGAAACTCATCCAACCCTCAGCCGTAGAAATCGCCGGCAGGTTGAGCCCGCTGCTCGTGGCGCTGGTGTTCTGGAGCGTGGGCGTCATCCTTCTCGCCTTCAACGTATCCCTCCTGAGTGTGCTGTACTTTTTGTTCTGCCAGATGAGCGCGGCCGTGCTGGCCTCCGGCGCCGCGTCGCCCATCGGACCGTTCTTGGCCGTCCAGTTGTTCAATGGCCTGCTCTGGTGGCTCGGACCGCTCAGCATTCATCTTCATCTGTACTTCGAGGGTTGGAGCACGATAAGATGATTACGCTTGGCCGGGGCCACGGGGCGTCGCCAAGCGTAATCAACCATAAAGTTGATTACGCTTGGCGAACGGTGAGGCGCAGCGCGGCGGTTAGGCTGGT
>JADLEU010000348.1 GCA_020845955.1 Anaerolineales bacterium | reverse complement strand
TTGGCTCATGTCATCACCTTCTCGGCGTTCCGACGCGGCACGGCGCTGAAGATGCTCGAAGGCCTGGGCGCCAATGGGCTGGGCTTTGGAGACCCAATCGCGTGGGAACGCAGCCGGGTATAGGGGCAAATGACCGTCTGGCGCTAGGCCCTTAGCTGGCTCCGGCGAGCCGAGGGCGGCAGCCGTTTTCGGCCGGCGGAGGTGCTAGAATCGGGCCATGTCCCGCCGGCGCTGGCTGGGCCTGACTGGCCTCCTGCTTTTCCTGGCTCTCGTGACCGCGGCCGCGACGGCCTGGCAATGGCTCGTCGTCGATCTGCCGGCGCTCGACCGCCTGACCGAAAACCTGGCCGTGCCCTCCACCCGGCTGCTCGCGCGCGACGGGCGGCTGCTCTTCGAGATCATCGACCCGGCCGGCGTGCACCACACCACCGTGCCGCTGGCTGAAATCCCGCTGGCCGTGCAGCAGGCCACCATCGCCACCGAAGACGCCAGCTTCTATTACAACCCGGGCGTGGACGTGGTCGGCATCCTGCGCGCTCTGTGGATCAACTTGGGCGGCGGAGAGGTGCTGGCCGGCGGCAGCACCATCACCCAGCAAGTGGCGCGCAACATGCTGCTCGACCCGCAGGAGCGCGCCGAGCGCAGCCTGGCGCGCAAGCTGCGCGAGTCGATCCTGGCCTGGCGCCTGTCGCGCACCTACACCAAGGACGAGATCCTGGCGCTCTACCTCAACCAGACATACTACGGCCACCTGGCCTACGGCGTCGAGGCCGCCGCGCGCACCTTCTTTGGCAAGTCGGTGCGCGACCTGGATCTGGCCGAGAGCGCGCTGCTAGCCGGTCTGCCGCAGGCGCCGTCGCTTTACGACCCGCTGCTTTACCCGGACGCCGCTAAAGAGCGCCAGGCCGTGGTGCTCGACCTGATGGTGCGGCAGAATTATCTCACCGCTGAAGAGGCGCGGCTGGCCAGAGCCGAGAGCCTGCAATGGAGCACTGTTGCCTTTCCCATCGAGGCGCCCCACTTCGTGTTCTACGTCTGGAACCTGCTCGAACGGCGCTATGGTCCCGACGTGCTCTACTCAGGGCTGACCGTGCAAACCACGCTCGACCTGGACCTGACGCGCCAGGCGCAACAGATCGCCCGGCGCCGCTTGGCCGAACTGGCCGACCGCGGCGGCCCGCCGGCCAACGCCACCGGCGCAGCGCTGGCAGCGCTCGACCCGCGCACCGGCCAGATCCTGGCCATGCTCGGCTCGCCCGATTACTTCAGCGCTGAGATCTCGGGCGCGGTGAACCTGGCGCTGGCCCCGCGCCAGCCGGGCAGCGCCATCAAACCGCTCACCTACGCCGCCGCCTTCTCACCCGAGTTCTGCGAAGGCGGCAGGGGCGACTGCCCCTGGACCCCCGCCAGCATGATCCTGGACGTGCGCACGGCCTTCGTCACCAAAGAAGGCTTCTCGTATGTGCCGCAGAACTACGACCGCGCCTACCACGGCCCGGTATCGGCGCGGGCGGCGCTGGCCGGCAGCCTGAACCTGCCGGCCGTGGTGACGCTCGATCACGTGGGCGTGCCAACCCTGCTGAGCCTGGCCGGGCGCATGGGGCTGACCACGCTGACCGACGCCGAGCGCTTCGACTTGTCGCTGACCCTGGGCGGCGGCGAGGTGCGGCTGCTGGACCTGGTTGGGGCCTTCGGCGTGTTTGCCAACGGAGGCCGGCGCGTGGAGCCGCTGGCGATCTTGAAGGTGGAGACGGCCCAGGGAGACGTCATCGAGCAGTGGCGGCCGCCGGCCGGCGAGCGCGTGCTGGACGAGCGCGTGGCCTACCTGATCAGCGACATCCTCTCGGACAACAACGCCCGCGCGGCGACCTTCGGCTTCAACAGCGTGCTCCAGATCGGGCGGCCGGCTGCGGTGAAGACCGGCACGACGACCGACTATCGCGACAACTGGACCGTCGGCTATACGCCCGAGTTGGTGGCCGGCGTGTGGGTGGGCAACGCCAACAACACGCCCATGGTGAACCTGAGCGGCGTCTCGGGCGCCGGCCCCATCTGGCACGACTTCATGCGCACCGCGCTGGCGGGCAAGCCCGAGGCGCCCTTTGTGCGCCCGCCCGGCCTGGTTTCAGCCGTGGTCTGCGTCCCGTCCGGGCTGCTGCCCAGCGACATCTGCCCGCGCACGCGCAGCGAGCTCTTCCTCGACGGCACCGTGCCCATCCAACGCGACAGCCTGTACCAGCGCTTCCGGCTGGACGCGCGCACCGGCGGACTGGCCACGGCTGCCACACCGGCGCAGTTCGTCATCGAGCGGGTCTTTCTCGTCCTGCCGGCGGCAGCGCAAGAATGGGCCCGGCAGAACGGCCTGCCCCAACCGCCCACCGAGGTGGTGATCCCCGAGACCGGGACGCCGGCCGCCTTGCAGATCATCTCGCCCGACGCCAACACCGTTTACCAGCTCTCGCCGCGCCTGCCGCTGGAGGACCAGCGAATCCCCCTGCGCGTCGTCGCCGCGGTGCCGCTGCGCTCGGTGACATATTATCTGGATGAGGCGGTCTTCGAGACGGTCACGGAGGCGCCGTTCGAGGCCTGGTGGGCCCTGGCGCCTGGCAGCCACGCGCTGCGGGCCGAGGCGCGCCTGGCCAATGGCCAGGCAGCAGCCAGCGAGACGATTCAGTTCAGCGTGCTGCCCTAGGCGGCCGGCTGGCGGCCGGGATCGACGTACTGCGGCAGAACGACCGTGAAGGTCGTGCCGCTCTCGGGGCGCGAGTCGAGCCAGATGCGGCCATCGTGGTTCTCGACAATCGACTTCACGATTGACAGGCCCAACCCGGTGCCGGCGTACTCCTGCCGGGTGTTCGAGGCGCGGTAGAACTTGTCAAAGACATACGGCTGATCGGCAGGCGGGATGCCGAGCCCGTTGTCGTGGACCGTGATCAGGATGAGTTGATCGTCGGCGCGGGCGGTCACCGTCACCTGGCCGCCTTCCGGCATGTACCGGATGGCATTATCGATCAGGTTCGCCAGCATCTGGCGGATACGCGGTGGGTTGGCGAAGATGGTCGGCAGGTTTTCGGGCACGTCGAGCACCAGGGTGTGGCGCTTGGCCTCGGCCTGCTGGCGCAGCCCGTCCACGGCGTAGCGCACGACCAGCGCCAGGTGGGTCGGCTCCTTCTGGGTGTCGAAGCCGGCCTCGATGCGCCCCAGGTCGAGCAGGTCGGTGATGAGCGTGGTAATGGACTGGACGCTAAACTGAACGCGGCGGATGAACTCGGCCTGCTGCTCGTTGACCGGGCCGGCGCGGCTGATCAGCTCGACGTAGCCCAGGATGGCCGTCAGGGGCGAGCGCAGGTCGTGCGACACGGTGGTCACGAACTCGGACTTAATGCGGTCGAGCTTCTTCAGATGGGTGATGTCCTGCAGCACCACCGCCCTGCCCACCCCGGCGATCGGGGTCAGGTGAGCATTGAAGACGCGGCCGTCGTCTAGGATCACCTCGGCCTGGCGGCTCTTGCCGGCGATCAGCTCGCGCACTTCCAGGCTGTGGATAACAGTGGCGAAGTCGCGGCCGGCGATGTCGGCGCTGTTGACGCCAAAGGCCGTGCGCGCCGTGGGGTTCATTAGAATCAGGCGGTTCTGGTCGTCGACCGCGATGACGCCGTCCTCGGTCTCGCGCAGGATCGTCTCGAGCTGGGCGCGCTCGCGCTCGGTGCGGGCATACAGGTTGGCGTTGTCGATGGCAATAGCGGCGTAGTCGCCCAAGGCCTGCAGCAGGCGCTGGTCGTGGCGCGTAAAGGCCCGGCCGGCGCGCCGGTTGTCCACTCCCAGCACGCCGAGGATGCGGTCGCGCACCTTGAGCGGCACGTACACCAGCGAGTGCACCAGGTAGGCCGTCTTGATCTTCTGCGGCGAGTTCTCGTCGAGCAGCACCGCCTCGCCCGTGCGGATCACGTAGCCGGCGAGCGAATCCTGCGAGCGCAGCCGGAAGGTGCGCACGAAGCTGTCCTCGAAATTCTTTGAGGCCCGCATGCTCAACTCACGCGTCTGCTCGTCCTGGAGCAGCAGCGAGCCCTCCTCGGCCCCGCTCAGGTTGACGGCTGCTTCGACCACCTTGGCCAGCACCTGGTCAAGATCCAGCACCGAGGTGACGTCGCGGCCGATGCTGGTCAGGGTTTCCAGCTCCTTGAGGCGCTGCACCGCTTGCTGGTGGGCCGCGGCCAGCTCGGCTTGCATGCGGGTGTGATCACGCCGGGCCTGCACGGCGCCCAGGGTGCGCCGCACCGCCCCCAAGAGCTCTTCTTCGCTGAAGGGCTTGATGACATAGTCGGCTACGCCGCTGCGCAGCGCCAGCTTGGCCAGCTCCTCCGAGCCCTCGGCGGTCACCAGGATGACGGGGATGCCCAGGTTCTCGCGCAGCACCGTCTGCGCCAGCTCCAGGCCCGTCATCTCCGGCATCTTCATATCAGCCACGATCAGGTCTGGCCCTGCCTGGCGGGCCAGGTTGATGCCCGCCGCGCCATTGTCGGCAATCAGCGTGGCGTAGCCGTTGGGCCGGAGGATGTAGTTGACCATCAGGTCGCGCATTTCGCGCGAGTCGTCAACGACTAGGATCTTTTCTGAGGGCATACGCTTGTGTGCTAACCTGGGCCCGCCGGGCTGGCGGGCTGAAACTCGTCCAATTGGCGCTGCGCGGCGGCCAGGCAGTTCAGGGCGCTGTCAACGCAGTCGGCCTGTTGGGACGTCAAGCCGCCGGCCTGCCCATCCGCCAGCGGCTCCAAGTCGCCGCGTGCCCGCTGCAGCGGCACGCGCATTTGGCGCACGGTCTCTCGCAGCCCCTCGGTCTGGCGGCCGTTGGCCGCCACCTGCGCGTCGTGGGCCTGCTGCAGCGCGGCCACGCGCGCTTCCATCGCCTGAAACAGCCGCGCATTGACGATGGCAATGACGGCGTAATCGGCGACGGCCGCCAGCATGGCCTGGTCACGGTCGCTGAAGGGTTTCCCCGTGCGGTTGCCGGCGACCAGTACGCCGATGGCTTTGTTCCGGGCCTTGAGCGGCACGGCCACCACCGACTTAGCGACCTGCCCGGCGCGCAGCCGGGCCAGCGGCGGGCCAGACAGCGTGAGCGCCTCGCCCGAGAGCATCAGCAGCGACGAAATGCCGTCATCCCAAGGATGATTGGGGCGCAGCGCGCTGAGATTAGGCAGATTCTTGCCTGCCCGCAGCACGGGCTGGCCGGAGCTCTCTTCGGCTAAGATCAGCCAGCCAACATCGGCCTCGGTGACGTACAACGCCGCTTCAAGCAGGCGCGTGAACAGGTGACCGAGGTTGGTCATGGCGGTCACGGCTTTGCCGATGCCGGCCAGGGTGGTCAGCTCTTTGACGCGCTTCTCAAGCTGCTGGTTGGCGGCCGCCAAGCGTTGAGCCAGGGTCTCGCGCTCGCGGCGCAGGCGCACCTCACTCAGGGCGCGGTCGAGGCTGGCCACCAACTCGGCCTCGCGCAGCGGCTGCCCCACGTAGTCCTTGGCGCCCAGCCGGAAGGCCTGCACCGCCTGCGAATCGGCGCCGCGCGGGCCGATGGCAATCATGGCGCTCTCCAGGCCCTGGGTGCGCAGGGCCGCCATCAGGTCGCGGCCCGACAGGCCGGGCAGTTCGAGACTGGCGAGGACGACGTCAGGCGCGGTTTTCAGCGCCGATTGGAGGGCCGTGGCGCCGTCGTGAGCAACCTGAACCTGGTAGCCCTGAGGCAGCAGCACCTGTTGAGCGATCAATTCGCTGACCGCCGGGTCTTCCGTGACTACCAGGATCATTTCCATGGGCTTTGGCACCATAACTGCAAAATGATAGCATGAGTAAAGCGTTATGGGAAACCGCCGATAGTCCCAGATCGTTAGAATTTTACGCCGATCCAACGGGCGCTGTGGAGCGGGATGCAGGCGGCTACCGGCACAAGGCAGCCGCAGGACAACGCGGCCGGTGACCTCGCCGGGGCGTGAGCCGCCACAAGCCAGGCCGGGTGCCACCGGCGTCACCGGCGCATGGAACGGCTTGCGGCGGCAATCGTTCGGGTTGCTGACAGCCTCCGCCTCCGGTTGGTCAGGAAAGTCACGGGCGGCGCGCCAGAAGGAGCGACAAGTGCGGCCACCCGGAAGCGGGCCGCACCTGTTATGCAGATGCGGCCGCGGACCGAGCCGAAGCATGCGATGTCGGTCGAGACCTGGATAAGATAAGAGCGGAAGATTTGCCTTGACGGGTGATCAGGCTCGGACCTAGAATCAGCTTGGCTCGCAGTAAAGGAGACCGGCTATGAACTATCGCGACTACTACCAGGTGCTGGGCGTGAAGAAGGGCGCCTCCGAGAAAGAAATCAAGAGCGCTTTCCGGCGCCTGGCGCAGCAGTACCATCCGGACAAGAACCCCGGCGACAAACGCTCGGAAGACAAGTTCAAGGAAATCAACGAGGCCTACGAAGTGCTGGGCGACCCGCAAAAACGCGCTAAGTACGACCGGCTGGGTGCGAGCTACGCGCAGTGGGAACGGGCGGGCCAGCCGGGAGGCGGGTTCGATTTTAGCCAGTGGGCCAGCGGGGGCGGCGCCCGCAACTCGCAGGACCTGAACGACTTGTTCGGCGAGGGCGGCTTCTCGGACTTCTTCTACAACCTGTTCGGCGGCGCGGGCGTGGGGCGCCGCGGCGCCGCGACGCGCACCAGCCCGCGCGCGAGCACCTGGAGCCTGCGCGGCAACGACATGGAACAGGCGATTGAGATCTCGCTGGAGGAGGCTTATCGCGGGACGAAGCGGACGCTGCAGAAGGGCGAGCGGCGGCTGGAGGTGAACGTCCCGGCCGGCGCCAAGACCGGCACGAAGGTGCGCCTGGCGGGCGCCGGCGGCGCCGGCCAGACGCCGGGCGACTTGTTTGTGGTCATCACTGTGCGGCCGCACCCGCAATTCCGCCGCGAGGGCGACGACCTGAACGTGGAGGTGCCGATCGATCTGTATACGGCCGTGCTGGGCGGGGAGGCCCGTGTGCCGACCCTGGCCGGCGAGGTGCGCCTGACGGTGACGCCCGAGGCGCAGAGCGGCAAGACTTTCCGGTTGAGCGGGCGCGGCATGCCCAAGCTGCGCCAGGCCAGCGAGCACGGCGACCTGTACGCCCACCTGCAGGTGCGGCTGCCGACCCACCTGAGCGAGCGCGAGAAGCAGCTCTTTGCAGAATTAGCGGCGCTGCGGGGCAGGCGCGATTAGCGCGCCGCGGCAACCGCGGCCGGCCAGCCATCCCCCTGTCACGGCTTACTTATGGGTAGACCTCGATGACTCCTAGACGCTATTCGATTGGAGCCGCTGCCAGCCTGCTGTTCGCCGCCAGCCTGGCCTGTACACTCTCGGGCGCGCCCCCCTTGCCGCCAACGCCGGCTGAGGAGGCGGTTGCGCTCGACACGCCGCCGCCGCAGGCCGCCAAGACGCATACGCCGGCGCCGGCCAGCCGCGTGCCGACCCTGACTCCCTGGCCCACGCCCGAGGCGCCGGTGATCACCTCGGATGAGCTGCGGCTGGCTGACCTGTACGCGCGCGTCAACCCCTCGGTGGTGTCGATCCTGGCGGAGTTGGGCGGCGGGGACGTCTCGCAAGGCTCGGGGTTTGTGTTCGACACCTCCGGCCACATCGTCACCAACCAGCACGTTGTGGAGGGCGCGCAGAACCTGGAAGTAGATTTTGCCTCCGGGCTCAAGCTGCGCGGCGAGGTGATCGGCGCCGATCCGCACAGCGACCTGGCCGTGATCCGGGTGCAAGGCCCGACCGAAGGACTGGCGCCGCTGCCGCTGGCCGACTCGGACCAGGTGCGCGTGGGCCAGACCGTGGTGGCCATCGGCAATCCCTTTGGCCTGGCGGGCACCATGACGGTGGGCATCCTCTCGGGCCTGGGCCGCGCGCTGGCCAGCAACCAGGCCTCCGACGGCGGTGGCTCCTTCACCGCGCCCGACATCCTCCAGACCGACGCCGCCATTAACCCCGGCAACTCGGGCGGCCCGCTAATCAACCTGAATGGCGAAGTCGTGGGCGTCAACAAGGCCATCGAGTCGCAGACCGGCGTCAACTCGGGCGTGGGCTTTGCGATCGCCTCCAACACCGTGCGCCAGGTGGCGCCCTACCTGATCGAGGAGGGCCGGTTCATCTATCCCTACCTGGGGATGAGCAGCAGCCTTGACGACATCACGCTGACGCTGCAGGAATTGCTCGGCCTGCCGCAGGCCACCGGCGCCTACGTGCGCAGCGTGGTGCCGGGCGGTCCCTCGGACCAGGGGGGGCTGCGCGGGGACAGCGCGCCGGAGGGCAGCCTGAGCCTGAACGGCGACGGCGACCTGATCGTGGGGGTCGACGGGATCGAGGTGCGATCGTTTACCGAGCTGATGAGTTACCTGGTGAACCACACCCGGCCCGGCCAGGAGATCACGCTGCGCGTGCTGCGCGACGGCGAACCGCTGGACTTGGCCGTGGTATTGGGAGAGAGGCCCTAGCTACGTTCTTCAATCCGGCCGGCTTCGACGCGCCAGACGGCGGCCGACTGGACGAAGTCAGGGGGGAATAGGGCCAGATCGGTGGTAGTCAGCAGGCACTGTTGAGCGGCTCCCAGCCGGGCCAGGAGCTCGCGCCGCCGGCTGAGGTCGAGCTCGGCCAGCACTTCGTCCAGGAGCAGGATCGGCCATTCACCGGTCTTGGTCCGCATCCAATCCACTTCGGCCAGCTTGAGGGCCAGCACGGCCGTGCGCGCCTGCCCGCGCGAGCCGTAGGTGCCCAGGTCAACCCCATTCGCCAGAAAACGGATCTCGTCGCGGTGCGGGCCGCAGAGCGTGGCGCCGCGCGCGATCTCTTCGGCGCGCGTGGCTTGTAGCCGCTCGCGCAGACCGGCCTGGACCTCCGCCAGGGGCACACCAGCCCGGTGCACCGGCACGTCGAGCGCCAGGCCGAGCTGTCTTTCGGGCGCGGCGACTGGGTCGTAGGCTGGGTGGTAGGCCAGCCGCAGGCCATCGGTGCCGCGCGTCAGGTCGCGATGGATGGCGGAGGCCAGCGTCTCCAGGTCGGCCAGCGCCGCGGCCCGAGCGGCCAGGATGCGTGCCCCGTGCTCGCACAGCTTCTCGTCCCAGAATTCCAATTGACCATCGGGTCCGCCGCGCTCCTGAAGCTGCTTGAGCAGGGCGTTGCGTTGCGCCAACACTTTACCGTATTCGCTGAGGGCAAAGGCATAGGCCGGGTCCACCTGGCCCAGCGCCACGTCGAGCATGCGGCGCCGGTCGGAAGGCGAGCCTTCGACAATCGTCAGGTCGTGCGGCAGGAACAGCACCACGTTGACCTGCCCGGCCAGGTCGCCGACGCGGCGCTTGACGCCGTTGACCAGCACTTCCTTGCGCAGCCGGCCTTCGCCGGCGACGCTCGGGTCGAGGATCAGGCGAACTTCGAGCCGTTTTGGCGCCAAGTTGGCCTCGACGCTGGCTTCGGCCACGATCTTGGCAAAGGGCAGGGTCTCAGTGCGCAGCGCGAGGAAATTGATGAGCTGTCGGTCGGAGGTGGCGTGGTGCGACTGGCCGGCGGCCAGGTAGTAGAGCGCTTCGAGCAGGCTGGTTTTGCCCTGGGCGTTGGCGCCCACCAGGATGAGCGGTCCGGCTGGCAGAGCGGCCTCCAGCCGGGCATAGAGGCGAAAGTTGGTCAGGGAAAGGTGCCGGATGAGCATATCTGGTGGATTCTAACATTCATTTGGCAAACAACACTTGCTGGCCGCGCGTGAGATGGTTGATGATGAGCTGCTCCCCAGGGTCGCGATGAGCATGGTCCACAGGGCGGGATTGAAGCGCAAGAAAGCCAGGAACATGCCGGGCAAGGCCTGGATGGGGAGGCGATGGACAGCAGTCTGGGCCACGCGGCAGCCCAAGGCGGTCAACCGACAGTAGCGGCGGCGGTCGTGGTCCAGCGCTGGATCGGGCCGTTCGCGGGGCCCCTCGATCAGCTCGGCGGCGCTCAAGCGTCTGATGGTGCCGTAGGGCGTGCCCGGCCCATCTGGATCTGATCACCGGCTGAGGCGCCCACCACCCGCGTGATTGGCATAGCCGTGGCCCTCGCCATCAGCCAGGGCCAGCGCTTTGGCGAGAGGCTAACGGCCGGAAGGCGGCGGGGCGGGGTCAGCAGCCGGCGGCGGAGCGACAGGAATGATGGTGCGAGGCGACTGGCGTGCAAAAAGCGCGTATAGGACCAACAAGGCACAGGCGCTGCCGATCAGGTTGTACCAGGGGCTGAAGCCCGAGGCAGTGAAAAGCGAAGGGGTTTCGAGGGCCGAGCCCGCGAAATTGGCGACGACAGCGGTGAAAAGGTTGTTGCTGGCGTGCACGCCCAGGGCCACTTCGGCGCTCTGGGTGCGCAGGGTGACGGCCGCCAGCACGAAGCCGAACAGGAAGTAGAAGCCCATCACGGGCCAGAAGCCGGCGTTCACCTCGGGGTTGGACAGGTGCGGCGCCGCGAAGGCCAGGCCCGACAAGAGGCTGAGCAGCAGCGGCTGGCGCAGCCACAGCCCGAGCCCTTGCAGCAGGTAGCCCCGAAAGAACAACTCCTCGGCCGAGGTCTGCAGCGGCACCACCAGCAAGGCCGCCAGCGCAAAGGGCAGCAGCCGCGGCAGATCGAGCGTGAAGGCGAAGCGGCCAGGGTAGAGCAGCGCCTCGACCGCCGCCAGCAGGGCGACCAGGCCGGCCCACACGGCGGCCGCCAGCAGCACGCGGCGCCAGCGCACCGGCCGGCCAGGCGTGATCAGGGTGCGCGGCGCACGACAATGGAACAGCACCACGCAGCCCAGGAGAGCGGCCAGACCCGTCACGAAAGGCAGCATGAGGAGCACCAGCGACAGCACCGGCGAGACCCCGGCCAACGCGCCGTTGGCGAAATTGATGGTCGTGGCCGGGTCGTCATCGAGGCTGACCAAGACGGCCGCGACGGTCAGCGGCAGCGCGCCGAGCACCAATGTGGAGAATAAGACAATGATCACGCTGAGGGCATAGCGCCACCAGTCGTTCCGGCCGAGCCGGGCGGCGTCGAGAAAGGCGTTTGACATGGAATGGGCCTCAGGTGATCCCGTCCGCGGCTGCAGCGGGCGCGCGCGGCGCAACTACCTGGCGCAGGGGATTGCGTGGGTTCCAGTAATACGGGGCGCGGGACTGGCGCGTGAGGACAAACATTGGCTGCTCCAAGAGCAAAGGCGAATAGCTGGCCAGCAAGGGTAAGCCGGGCAATCTAATCGGTCAAAAGCCGGCCGCTCGGGGGCAGGCCGGAGCCTGACTGTATCCGAAGATAGGGTGAAAGCGCAAGCTGGCGCCGAGCGCAAAGGCGGCCAGCAGCGCCTGGGCGCGCGCGGCGCCTCAGGTATAATGCCCACATCTCAACAAGGAGCCCAGCACCCATGCCTTACGAGCACATTCAAGTTCCCGCCGGTGGCGAGAAGATCAGCATCGCCGACGGCCAGCTGCACGTTCCCGATCATCCAATCCTGCCCTTTATCGAAGGCGACGGCACCGGCCGCGACATCTGGCGCGCGGCGGTGCGCGTGCTGGATGCCGCCGTGGAGAAGGCCTACGGCGGCCGGCGCAAGATCGCGTGGATGGAGGTCTTCGCGGGGGAGAAGTCGTTCAACCAGTTCGGCACCTGGCTGCTCGACGAATCGGTGGAGGCCTTTAAGGAATACCTGGTAGGCATCAAGGGCCCGCTGACCACGCCCATCGGCGGCGGCATCCGCTCGCTGAACGTGGCCCTGCGCAAGCTGCTGGACCTGTACGTCTGCCTGCGGCCAGTGCGCTGGTTCCAGGGCGTGCCGTCGCCCGTCAAGCGCCCGCAGGATGTGGACATGGTGATCTTCCGCGAGAACACCGAGGACATCTATACGGGGATCGAGTTCGAGCAGGACACGCCCGACAACGCGCGTTTCATGGCCTTGCTGAAGGAGCACTTCCCCAAGGAGTACGCCAAGATTCGCTTCCCCGACAGCGCCGGGATCGGCCTCAAGCCGGTGTCGGTGGAAGGCACCGAGCGGCTGGTGCGAGCCGCTGTCCAGTACGCGCTGGTGAACGGGCGCAGGAGCGTCACCCTGGTGCACAAGGGCAATATCATGAAGTACACCGAGGGTTCCTTCCGCAATTGGGGCTACGCCCTGGCCGAGCGCGAGTTCGGCGACCGGGTGTACACCTGGGAGCAGTGGGAGCGCACCCGGCAGGCCCAGGGCGAGGCCGCGGCCAACGCCGAGCAGAAGGCGGCGCTGGCGGGGGGCAAGCTGCTGGTGAAGGACGCCATCGCCGACATCGTCTTCCAGCAGACCATCACCCGCGCCAGCGAGTTCGACGTGATCGCGACGATGAACCTGAACGGCGACTACCTGTCGGATGCGCTCGCGGCGCAGGTGGGCGGCATCGGCATCGCGCCGGGCGGCAACATCAACTACGCCACCGGTCACGCCATCTTCGAGGCCACCCACGGCACGGCGCCTAAGTACGCCGACCTGGACAAGGTCAACCCCGGCTCGGTGATCCTGTCGGGCGAGATGATGTTCCGCTACCTGGGCTGGACCGAGGCCGCCGACCTGGTCATCAAGGGCATGGACGGCGCCATCGCCGCTGGCACGGTGACCTACGACTTCGCGCGGCTGATGCAAGGCGCCACCGAGGTGAAGTGCTCGGAGTTCGGCGACGCTCTAATCAGGCACATGTAGAACGAACCAGCCCATCACAAAGGCCGAAGCCCGAGCGGGCTTCGGCCTTTTGCTTTGGTCGTCAGCGTTGCTGCCAACCGTCGAGCTACGCGGCCAGCGTAGGCCGCGAACAAGTCGCGTAGTGTCCGCGATTGCGCCACAGGGGCAGAGGCGCCATCGGACAGGAGGGCAAGGCGTTCGCCGAGCCGTCACCCATCGTCGTTCTACTGCGGCGCCGTGTCGCAGGCGGCGGCCATGAGCGCGGCAGTGTCGGCGCCGGCCGCCACGGCTTCGACGTCGGCGGCGCGGATGCCCAACGGGATAAAGGGCGGCTCGGCCTGGAAGCCGGGGTTGCTGATGTGCAGCCGGTAGCAGCCCACGAAGGTCTGCTGCTCGCCGCCGGTCGTTTCG
>JADLEU010000347.1 GCA_020845955.1 Anaerolineales bacterium | reverse complement strand
GGTTGGCTGCCCATCAGGCCTTCACCGGTCAAGGGGGGGGCGTTGGCCCGCTCGGCCTCGGTCATCAGGAACTCGTGAAACGGGATGCCGTCGATGCGATGGGGCGTGATGTACCACTCGTACAGGGTCAGCTCCGGCACGGTCGTGGCCGCGTAGTGGGCGGTGTCGTAGGCGAAGATGTGCTGAAGGTGGTCCTCAAGAAACGTGCGGATGTCACTCATCGCGATACCTCGGGTCGCTTCGCGTGGATCTTCGGCGCCTGGCGCTATTATAGCCTTGGCGCTCCACTCCGGAGCGCCGGAAGGCGGATATTCCTATCCAGTAACTTTCGAAGCTGACCGCAGTCAGCGTCGCACGCTGCACTCATACGGCGGATTCTAGCCGGTTGGTGACAAATGGCGCTTTGGCGACGCCTGGACCCGGCGGCCCTCCCGTATGTCAGCTTGGGCAAAGCCGGGAAACTCACCCGGCGCTGCTGCCAGGACTGCCAGGGCCAAGAAAGTAGCCCGTTCCGGCCGCGGTAAACAAATAGCGCGGAGCTGAAGAGTCGTGCTCGAGCTTGCGGCGCAGGCGGTGCACCAGCTGCTTGAGGAGCTGCCGGTCGCCGGTGCCACGAAAGCCCCAGACGTGCTGGGTCAGGCGCTCGGCCGGCACGATGTGGCCGGCGTTGACCAACAGGTACTGCAGCAGCCGAAACTCGAGATTGGTGAGCCGGACGGGCGGCCCGCCGGCCACGCGAACCGATTGCGCCTCCACATCCAGGGCCAGGTCGCCGACGGTGTAGACGGCCGTTCGGCCGGAGGCGGGATCGGCCGCGGCTTCCCCACGGCGCAGCAGCGCCCGCACGCGGGCCAGCAAGGTGCGCGGGCTAAAGGGCTTGGTCAAGTAGTCGTCGGCGCCCAGGTCGAGGCCCAGCACTTCGTCCTCTTCGGTGTTGCGCACGGTCAGCAGCATGATGGGCAGGCTGGACTCGGCGCGGATCCGGCGGCAGACCTCGAAACCACTGATGCCCGTTAAATTCACATCGAGGATGGCGAGGTCTGGCTGCTCGGCCGCGAAGAGCGCTAACGCCTGCTGGCCATTCTCGGCCTCCAGCGCCAGGTAGCCGGCTTGGCGCAGCGCAAAGCTGACCAGGCTGCGCAGCGGCTGGTCGTCATCCACAATCAGGATCTTCATTTGCCTCCAGCTTCGGCAAGGTGACGAGCATGCGGGTGCCAACGCCCCCGGCGCCGCCCTGGGCCTCGACCTGCCCGCCATGCCGCTCGACGATGGACTTCACGATCCACAGACCCAACCCCAATCCACCGGTCTCGCCCTCCTCGTCGGGGGCGGCGCGGACGTAGCGGGCGAAGATGGCCCGGCCAGGCGCCACCGGTAAACCCGGCCCCTGGTCCTCGACCCAGGCCGTCACGGCCTTGGGGGCAACGCTAGCGCCGAGCTTGATACGGCTGCCAGGAGGGGCGAACTTGTTGGCATTGGCGAGCAAGTTGACGAAGACCTGCACCAGGCGGGGCGCGTCACCGCAGATGGGTGGGCACGGATACGGCAGATCGATCTCCAGCGATTGGCCGCGCTGGTCCAGTAGCGAGCGGACCATTTCCGCGGCCTGCTCCACGACCTCGTCGAGGGCCACGGCGCGCTGGCGGATCTCGTACTCGCCGGCGTCCAGCCGCACACTTTCCAGCAGGTTGTCAATCAACTGTGTCAGGCGCAGCGCGCCGCGCTCGAGCGACACCAACAATTCGCTGATCTGATCGGTCGTCAGATCCGGCAACTGGTCGAGGAGCAGTTCCAGCGAGGCCAACTGCGCGGCCAGAGGGGTCTTGAATTCGTGCGAGATGTTGGCCAGCACGGCGTCGCGCAGGCGGCGCGTGGCCTCAACTTCGGTCTCGTCGCGCACGACCTGCACCTGAAGCTGGCCCGCGGCGCCAGCTTCGCCGCCCGGCGGCGCGCTGGTGATGACGACTGTCCGGCGCGTGCCGTCGGCCAGCCGCAGATGCTCGGTCGCGCGCGCGCCAGCCCGGAAACGCGCGTGCAAGATCGGGCACTGCTCATCACACGGGCGGCGCCCGTTTAGGCCCTGTGGGTTGAGCACATCGCCGCAGAATCGGTCCAGCACAGCCTCAGCGGGCTGGAGGAACAAGGCAGCGGCCTGGGGGTTGAGGTAGCGAATGCGGCGCTCTCGGTCAACGGTATAGACGCCTTCGACGATGCCGGTCAGGATGGCAGCCGATTCGGCTTGCTGGCGGCGCAGGTGGGCTGTCAGGTCGAGCAGGCGCTGGCGCATTTCTTCGAGCGTGGCCGCCAGGGTGCCCATCTCCGGGCCGGGCGCTGGCGCCACCGGCGTGGCCAGGTCGCCATAGCCGATGCGGGCGGCGGCGGCCGTCAGGGCGGCCAGCGGCCGGCTGAGCCGCCGGCCGATCAGCAGGTTGCCGAGGGCAGCTGCGGCGGCCACGATCACCGCCCACAGCAAGAGCCTGGACACAAGCTGCTGGACCGAGCCGGCCACGATACTGGCCGGCAGCGTGGCCTCGACGAGGCCAGCCACTTCTCCATTGGGACCGGAGAGGGGCGCCACCGCCAGGTACAGATTGGCCGCCGGCAGATGCGTCGCAAGGCGCTGGCCGGTTTGCACGACCTGAGCGTGAAGACCAACCCGCTCGCCTGCGCCGGCCGCGGGCGGCACAACGGTAACTGCCAGTCCGACCTGCGCGCTCAGGGCCTGGGCAAAGGCATCGTCCAGGCGCAGCGCCACGACAACGAAGGCGTTTTCCGCCGGCGACGGCAGGGGTGCGCTCGAATAGAGGGCCAGTTCAGGACTGGCGGTCTCGGTGCGGACCAAGTGGGCAAAGCCGTAGGCTGGACTAGCGGCAGTGAGGTCAGCGGTTGGCAGCGGCGCGCCGCTGGCTGCAAAGGGCTGGCCATCGACGAGGACAGCGACCGCGTCAAGCCGGCTTGTCTCCTGAAACTGGGCCACAAACGCGCCCGCGCTGTCGGTATCGTCATCCAACACTAGCCGCAGCAAGGTCGGGCGCTCGCTGAGGAGGCGGGCGCTGGCAGCGGTGGCGGCGCCAGCGCGGTCGACGGCCAATTGGGCCGTAATGCTGCCCTGCTCGACGCGCGCCAGCGCCTGGACGTCGGCCAACTCGCGCAAGAGGCGCGCGGCAGCCACGGCGATGCCGGCCACAGCCAGCAAGAGCAGGCCGGCATTGACCAAGACAAGTAGAGAACCCAGGCGCTGCCGGGGCATGTTGATCCGATGGCGGCCGGCTCATCGATATGAGCGTCCGGCCAAACTAACTATACCCCAAGTGGGGTTCAGGGCTGTTCGTAGCGGCGCCGCAGGTAATCAATGCCAACGACCAGCCCGAGCGAGACAAGGCCCAGCAGCAGGGCGGCGCTGTACGCACCAACGTACTGGCGTTCGTCTAGCGCGCGGTAAATGAACACCGTGGCCGTCTCAGTGCGGCCCTGAATGCCGCCGCCAATGATGAGCACCGCGCCGAACTCACCTAGGGCGCGCGCCAGGGTAAGCGCCAGGCCATACAGGAAACCCCAGCGCAGAGCGGGAAAAGTAACCAGCCAGAACGTCTGCCAGCCATTGGCGCCCAGCGTGGCCGCGGCCTGTTCGGGCTCGCGGCCTAACGCTTCGAGCAGGGGCATCAACTCACGGATCATGAACGGCAGTGTGACAAAGAGAGTGGCCAGCAGCATGCCGGGCCAGGCAAAGGCGATCTGGATGCCCAGCCGAGACAGCCAGGGGCCGAGCAGTCCGTTGCGGCCAAAGATGAGCAAGAGCATGTAGCCCACGACGACGGCTGAGACCGCAAAGGGCAGGTCGATAAGGGCCGACAACCAGCGCTGGCCGCGAAAATACTGGCGGACTAAGACCCAGGCCACGAGTGTGCCAAAGACGGCATGCACGGCGACGCTTACCAACGCAGTCTGAAGGGTGAGCAGGAAGGCACCTCGCACATCCGGCTGGCTGAGGGCGGCGATGGGGGCGCCCACTCCCTGGGCTAAGGCGCCGCGCACGAGCGCCGCCAGCGGGGCCAGGATGAGAAAGGCAGCGTACAGCCAGACCAGGGCGATGAGCACCCGTCGCCGCCAATGTCCCAAGCCGCGCGTCATCGCGCGCCCGCCCGCGGTCACGATCGGCTGACCGGCTGAACGGGCCTGGGCTGTCATTCGCGGACCCAGGCAGTGCGGCGGTGCTGAAGCCAATCAACGACCAGCACCAGCGCATAGGCAACACTGAGCATGACGATAGAGACGGCGCTGGCGCCCAGCCGGTTTTCCGACTCGACCTGGCCGAGGACGTACACGGCCGCAGTCTGCGATTTGAGGGGGATATTGCCAGCCACGATGACGATGGCGCCAAACTCGCCGATGGCGCGCGCGAAACTGAGCAGCGTGCCGCTTGTTACCGGCAGCAGGAGGGCCGGAAAGGTGATGCGGCGGAAGATGGTCCACGCCCCGGCACCGAGCGTCTCGGCGGCCTCGTCCTGCTCGCGGTCGAGGCTGGCCAGCACGGGCTGCACCGCGCGGACCACGAACGGAAAGGTGACGAAGAGAAGGGCTAGGATGATGCCCGGCGGGGCAAAGATGATGCGCCAGCCGAGCGCGTCTTGCAGCCAGGCCCCGAGGGCCGCCTGAGGGCCATACAACACCACCAGCATCACGCCGGTGACCAGGGTAGGAATGGCCAGCGGCAGATCGACGATGGCGTTAAGCAGGCCCTTGCCTGGGAAGCTATAGCGCACTAGCACGTAAGCCGTGAGCGTGCCCAAAACGGCATTGATGGCGGCCATAACGCCAGCCGTCCAAAAAGTGAGCCGAAGGGCGTGCGCGGCGACGGGGGTGCTCACCGCGCCCCACAGACCACCCAGCCCGGCCCGCAAGCCGTCCTGGAGAATGACGCCCAAGGGGACGAAGAGCATAACGGCTAGGTATGCCAGAGCCGCCAGGCGCGGGCCTCCGCCGCGCGGCCACCAGGCCGGCCGGCCGGCCATCCCCTGAGCGGAGGCGGGCGCGGTCGGGGCGTTCATGGACCTTGGACGGCGCTAATCGCCCGGCTGTAAAGTCCACTTTCGCTAAAGAAATCACCCGTCGCCTGCTCCCAGCCGCCGAAGTACTCGATCGTGAACAGGTCGGCGATTGGCGGATAGCGGGCGGCCGTGGCAGCAGCAACCGCCGCATCAGGCGTGCGCAGGCCGTGGTCGGCGAAGATCGTCTGGGCCTGGCTGGTGAACAGGAAGTCGACGAAGGCCTCGGCAACCGCGCGGGTGCCGTGCCTATCGACGGAGCTGTCGACGACGGCGACAGGGTTCTCGATCAGAATGCTGGAGCGGGGGATGACGAGCTCATAGGTCTGCCCGCTCTGCTGGCCGACCAGGATCTCGTTCTCGTAGGTGATGATGACTTCTCCCACGCCCTGCTCGTAGTTAGTGATGCTCTCGCGCGCGCCCTTGTCCATTACGGTCACATTGGCCAGCACGGCTTCCAGGAAAGATTGAGCGGCCGCCTGGTTGCCAGCCGGGACCCCGTCGACGTAGCCGCGCAGGGCTGCCCCATACAGCGACAGGATATTCCACATCGCGCCGCCGCTGGTCTGCGGGTTGGGCGTGAGCACCTCCAGTCCAGGGCGGGCGACATCGGTCCAGTCCTGGATATTCTCCGGATTGCCGGCGCGAACGCCGAAAGTCACGATGGAATTGCTGACCATGCCGTTGTAAGGAGCCGCATGCCAGTCGTGGGTGATGAGGCCGGCGTTGACGATGCGGATGATGTCGGCTTCCAGCGACAAAGCGACCACGTCGGCCTCGAACCCTTCGACCACGGCGCGCGATTGGGCCCCAGATCCCAGGTAGGACTCCTCGAATACCACGTCCTGGCCGGTCTCGGCCTTCCAGGCGGCCTGGAACAGGGGGATGAGCTGGCCATAGGCCTCGCGCGGCGTGGTGTAGGCGCCGAGAATGAGGCGGATCGGCTCATCGGCCCCAGAGACCGATGACGCCGTGCCGGCACTGCCGGCGGGCCCCGAGCAT
Source organism: Anaerolineales bacterium (assembly GCA_020845955.1). Taxonomy (GTDB): domain Bacteria; phylum Chloroflexota; class Anaerolineae; order Anaerolineales; family UBA6663; genus JADLEU01. The sequence goes on along the minus strand of JADLEU010000347.1, from coordinate 5,568 downwards.
GAGACGGCCAGGACCAGGGAGACGGCGAGCAGCAGCCAGCGCGGAAGTAACTTGGTCATGGCGTCACCTCCTCGATGATGACGATGCGGCCGTCAAAGGTTCGCTGAGGACCCACGTCGGCCGCGTAGCGCGAGCGGACGATCAGAATTGGGTGCCGAGGCGCGGCCTCCAGCACCTGGCGCATGCGGCTGCTCATGGCGACGCGGCCGCTGCGGTCGGCCAGAGGCGCGCCAAGCACCAGCATGTCGTGGCCTCCGGCGTCCAACTGCCGCCGGACGGCCTCGACCACGGGCCCAGTGCCCACGACAGTTCGGGCGGTAACGCCCATGGCTTCCAAAGTGCGCGCGCCGTCGGTCAGGAACTGCTCGATCCGTGTCCGCGGCTGCGAATCGCGGCCAGCCTCGGGCACGACACACAGCAGCGTCGCTTCGGCGCCCATGGCGTGGAGCAGCGGGCCAGCCACCAGCACGTCCTGCTTGCCATGCTCGCTGTCAGTGATGCTGACCAGAGCCGAGACCGGAATGGGCAGCGTCTGAGGCACAAGCAGCAGGTTCTTGGGGCCGGACTCCAGCAGGCGCTCGACCAGGGCCGGACTAGTGGCGGGGGCGCACCCGGCTACAATGACGTCAAAGCTGTTGCGCTCGCACTCGCCGGCCGCAGCCATTACAAGCGAGTCGGGCGTGGAGCGCGTTTCCAGGGCGGCCAGGCCGCTGCCCAACGCCTCGCGGGCGGCCTGCACGATCTGCGCCATTGCAGCCGGCGGCTGCCCAAAGCCTAGCAGCGTGACGCGGGCGTGAGCCAGCCGAGCCATCTGCCCGCCCACTGACAGGGCCGCCTGACCGAGCGGCGACCCATCGACCATGATCAGAAAGCTCAGCCCAGGGTATGCCAGGGCGTGGATCCGGCGGACGGCGACCCAAACCGAGTCGCCATCGGCCAGGGGCGCTTGGCGAGCCTGCTCAAGCGTGCGCAGCGCGTCAACCTGAAATGAGTCGTCACCATAGGACACGGGCGGCGCAATGGCTCGCACGGCCGGCATGGCGGGCAGGCGCACCCTGACGCGCTCAAACGACCCTGAAAAACTGATGCTTTCGACCTTGCCCGAAGAGAACGGCGCGGCATCCAAGGCCGCCACATTGGCTCCAAGGACGACGTCCTCCGGCCGGAAGAGAACATGAACCGGTGCAGGGCCGGCGGCCACGCCCGGCGGCACCTGGGTCGTAAGCGGGAAACGCAGCAGCCCTACCCGCACTTCGCCCCCGGCGCACTGGCCAGCCAGCAGGCTGCCCGTGCCGAGGAAAGTGGCCACGAATTCCGTCTGCGGGCGCTGGTACAGCTCGGCCGGCGGCCCGACCTCCAGCAGGCGCCCGAAGTTCATCACGCCCAGGCGGTCGGCCAACTCGAACGCTTCATCCTGATCGTGGGTGACGAAGATGGTCGTAATGCCCAGCCGGGACTGGATGTCGCGCAGGGCACGGCGCAGATCGACGCGGATCTTGGCGTCAAGCGCGCCAAACGGCTCGTCCAGCAGCAGCACCTCTGGCTGGTGAGCCAGGGCGCGAGCCAAGGCCACGCGCTGCTGCTGGCCGCCAGAAAGCTGGCCGGGCATGCGGCGGCCGAGGCCGGCCAGGCCAACCAGTTCCAGCAGTTCGTCCCGACGGCGCCGGCGCGCGGCGGGCGCCACCCGCCGCACCCGCAGACCGAACTCGATGTTGTCGGCCACCGACATATGCCGGAAGAGCGCATAGTGCTGGAAGACGAAGCCCACGCCGCGTTGTTGGGGCGGCGCATTGGTGACGTCCCGGCCGTGCAGAAGGACCCGGCCCTGGTCGACTACGTTCAAGCCGGCAATCATGCGCAGTACAGTGCTCTTGCCGCTGCCGCTGGGGCCGATGAGGACGAAGAACTCGCCCTCCGGGATCTCGAGCGAGACGCGGTTAACGACCGGCTGGCCATCGTAGCGTTTGGTGAGCTGTTCCAGGACGATTGACATGGTCGGCTGGCCGAGAGCCCCGGCGGTTTCACGCCGGTGACAAATCGGTGACAATTCACGCGGAATGGGCCGAGCAGTCCGCGCCGGGGCCGGCGTTGACTGAACCGGCTGCGTACTGCTTCGGGCCCTGCCGAGCCGTGTCTAGCGGAGCCGCGGCAGCCCGCGGGTCAGGGATAGTCTGTTGCGGGCAGGCTGCTGAGCCCGCCGCGCTGGCCTGTCCCACCCATAGCCTAGGCCGGCAGGGTCGCACAAGCGGTGCCAACCGAGTATCAAACCCGGATTGCTACCGAATTGTGCGTGCGAAGGCCGCGGTAGGCGGTTGCGTCTGATCGGCGGCGTTTGCAGGGGTGTTTGTTATCGTCTACACTTTCGCTCCATCGAAAGGATCGAACCGATTGATTTCAGGCATCCGCCGCGCCGGGCGGGGCGCATTAGGCTTTGGTTTCGGCGTACTTCTGATCGCTTCCACCAGCCAGTATAGCGTCCGCCCTGCTGAGGCGGCGCCAGGGCGCACCGCCCACGCGCTGCTGTTTGTGACCGACGGTGGCCAACCCGACTTGTTTCGGAAGTTTGCCAGGGAAGGAGCGCTGCCCACTTACGCCCGGATGGAGGCCGAGGGCAGCATGGCGGCGGGCGGCATGGCGCCGCAACTGTCGACCAGCACTCGGGCAAGCTGGCAGACGCTCAGCACCGGGGCCTGGGCTGGCACACACGCATCGCTGAACAACGTGTTTACCCGCAACGGCCTGAGCATGGGCCAGAGCTACCCGGCCGGCACTTATTCACCACTGGAAGCCGAGACACTGGCCGAGACGGCCGAAGCCGCCGGGCTGAAGGTTCTGCTCTATGACTGGAACTCGTCAGACCAGCCGCCCATCGCCGGACCGACCGTCAAGTACTGGCGCACCTACACGCGCGCCGGCGGGGCCCAAAACTACGCCGACCTACGGGCGGTGCAAGGTGCGGCAGCCTGGGGACTGATGTTTGACAACCTGGCGCTGGCGCCGGCACCCGGCGGGCCGCCCGGGCTTACCAGCTATAGCCCGCTCGTGGCCGGCAGCCTGTGCCTGAGCGCCTTCGACGGCCCGGCGTACGAAAATGGCGTGCGCCTGTATGACTCGACAGACAGCCTGACGGCCAGCTAGAGGCCCGCCTGGGGTACTTACGCGAGACTTATCGAGGCGCCGACCAGACCCTGGCCGCGGCCTGGGAGGCCATGCCGGCGGACACCGTCGTGGTGGCCGCCTCGGATCATGGGTTCGCGCCGACCTGGAAAGCGGTCTATGCCCCGCACGTCCTGGCCAGCGCCGGACTGCAGCCCGAGCTGCAAACGGCGAATTGCGCGGCGAGTGACCGTGTGGTGGGCGGCGCACGGACACTTGCCGCGGTCGGGCACAGGCCGGGTCAACGCCAACCTCTTTGCCACGTTTTACATCGCCGGTCCGGGCATCCGGCATGGCCAGCCGGCGAGGGTACGATCGATTGACGTGGCGCCGACCCTGGCGTATCTCCTGGGACTGCCGGCGCCCGCCCAGGCCGAGGGGCAGGTGCTTTACCAGGTGCTGCCGGCTGGCCGAACTAGGGGTCAAGGGCGTGGGGTGCGGCGCGCGGAGGCGCTGAGGCGAATGCTGCTTATCGAGCATCGGGTGAACACGCTGGAACACCTGAAGCGCGTGCCGCCGGAGCGCGGCATCGAGGTGGACGTACGCGATTACGACGGCGACCTGCGGCTGGTGCACGACCCCCTGGAGGGCGGCGAGCGGCTGGAAGACCTGCTGGCCGCATACCGGCACGCGCTGGTGATCTTCAACGTCAAGTGCGATGGCCTGGAAGGCCGAATTGCGGCCCTGGCGGCGCGGCACAACATCGCGGAGTACTTCTTTCTCGACGTGGCTAATCCCACCCTGGTCAGCGTGGCGCGGCGCGGCGAGCGCCGCGTGGCGGTGCGGTACTCGGAGTACGAGCCGCTGGAGTTCGCGCTGGCGTTCGCGGGGCTGGTGGACTGGGTATGGGTCGACTGCTTTACGCGCCTGCCGCTGCAGCCTGACAGCTATGCGCGCCTGCGGCAGCATTTCAAGCTTTGCCTGGTGTCGCCAGAACTACAGAAGCACCCGCGCGAGCAAATTGCTGCCTATCGCGCCGCGCTGGCTGACATGCCCGTGGAGGCGGTCTGCAGCGACTACTGCCAGGACTGGCTTTGATGTTCCACCTGGCGAAACGCGCGCACTGGCTCCAGACACTAGCCGTGCGACTGGTCGCGGCGGTGCATCCGGCCATCGAACACAACGTGGGCAAGACGCTGGCGTTGAAGCAAGCTTTCTACTATGCCGCGCTGGAGGCCCTGCCGGGCGACTACGTCGAGTTTGGGGTGTTCGAGGGCACTTCGCTGATCGCGGCCTTCGAGAACGACCGGCGTCTGCGGCCACGCGAAGTGCCGCCGCGCAAGTTCTGGGGTTTCGACTCGTTCGAAGGCGGGTTCAAGTACATTGACCCGCGCGACCGGCATCCGTTTTTCAGGGAGGGCGAGTTCGCGAGCAGCCAGGCGGAGACGGCGGGGCGACTGGCCCGGTATTTTCGCGACCGCGCACCCTGGCAACTTGTACCAGGTTACTTCGAGGAGACGCTGGCTGGCAAGACAGCCTCTGACTTCGGCATCCAAGCGGCGGCGGTGACGCTGGTGGACTGCGACCTGGGGACACCGGCCGAGCTGGCGCTGGACTTTATCCGGCCCGCGCTGCACCCCGGGAGCGTACTGATCCTGGACGACTACTTCGCTTATCGAGGAAGCCGGCAGGCGGGTATCGCCGGTGCGTTCGAACGCTTCCGGGCGCGCTGTCCGGAGCTGACTTTCCGGAGGCTGTTCGACTACGGTCATGGAGGTCGGGGGATGGTGGCGGTGAGGGGTGAGGTATGAAACGGCCGCCGGCGATCTTGCTTGATAGCGGCAACACGGTCTGCGCCTACGCGCCGTGTCACTGGGCGGCGATGACGGCGGCGCTTCGGGCTGCGGCGGAAGTTGCGCCGAAGTGACAAGCCCCGGTGGCGTTTGTGGCAGACTATGCGGCGGCGCGTATTGCCGGCATGAATCGCGCGCGTGGGCAAGCGCCGAGCACAGCCGGCTGCTTTACTTCACTGGAAATGCGCGCAGCCTGGCAGTGCGGCTGTAGCAGGGCGATCTCACGGCGACCAGCCGCCCGCACGACGCCGGTAGGCTGGACTGCTTCAACCGGCTCGTGCCGGGTGCTAGCTGCGCGACCTGCGCGCCTGGCTTGGGTGTTGGATTTAACAGACCGCCAGAGGCTGAAACTGCGCGCGCTTGAGCTGGCTGCAGCGGCCGACAGCCTCATGACATCGCAGGCGCGTGGAGCAGTCGAGCCCGATCCGCGCGTGGCGGATCTAGCGCTGAAGGGGCCGGGCGAAAAGCCAGGCGAGGCGTGGCTGACATGAGACAATACCTTTCAGATAAGCAAGAAAGGCGGCTCTGAGGCATATTTCGGGTGCCAACCTGAAATCAGCCTCGGAGCCGCCAGATGAATTTTACGACAAGACATGTGGGCGTGGACCAACGCTTTTGC
>JADLEU010000346.1 GCA_020845955.1 Anaerolineales bacterium | reverse complement strand
GCGCCGAGGCGATCCTCACGATGGATGCCGATTTCTCGCACCACCCCAGCCATATTCCGGAGCTGGCAGCCAGGCTGGCGACGGCCGATCTCGTGATCGGCTCGCGCTACGTGCCGGGCGGCCGCGCGGTGGATTCTCCCTTTGGCCGGCGGCTCATGAGCCAGGGCGCAAATACGATTGCGCGCGCCATGCTGGGCCTGCACGCCCGCGACGTGACCGCCGGGTTCCGCTTGTACCGGCGGGAGGTGCTCCTGGCCCTGCCGCTCGACCGGATCTTCTCGTCGGGTTATTCATTCTTAATCGAGCTCCTCTACCTGGTAGAACGCCGGGGGTGCCGCGTGGCCGAGGTCCCCATCCAGTTTCGAGACCGGATCATGGGTCGCTCGAAGATCTCGCGGGCCGAGGTTTTCCGCGCGCTCTACACCGTCGCCCGCCTCACCTATCGCCGGCTGCGGCGCCGGTGAACCGATCGCGCCGAACGCATGTAATATGAAGGGCCCAGGCGGCAACCAGCCGCCTGCCGCCCGGGCCCGAGCCCCAGGAGTCCGCGTGAATACCACCCTCGAACGCATCCAGGCCGATGTCAAATCGGTGGCCGACCGGATTATCGCCAACGTCGAAAAGGTCATCATCGGGAAATCGTCGGAAGTTCAGCTCACCCTGGTCGGCCTGCTCTGCCAGGGCCATCTGCTGATTGAAGACGTTCCGGGTGTTGGCAAGACCATGTTGGCCAAAGCGCTGGCGCGCTCGATCGGCACCAGTTTCAACCGGATCCAATTCACGCCCGATATGCTGCCGAGCGATGTTACCGGCGTTTCGATCTTCAACCAGCAAACCCGGCAATTTGAGTTCCGCCCCGGACCCATCATGGCCCAGATTGTCCTGGCGGACGAGATCAACCGCGCCACGCCCAAGACGCAGGCCGCCTTGCTCGAAGCAATGGAGGAAAAACAGGCCACGGTGGACGGCGTCACGCACAAGCTGCCGGCCCCATTCATGGTGTTGGCCACCCAGAATCCAATCGAATACGAAGGCACCTTTCCGCTGCCGGAAGCCCAGCTCGATCGTTTCCTGCTGCGCCTATCGCTGGGCTATCCCACGGCCGCCAACGAGATGGATATGCTCGACCGGCAGCAGTACGCCCACCCCATCGAAACGCTGGAGCAAGTCGTCAGTATCGAGGAGTTGCTGGCGGCGCAGGCGGCCGTGCGCTCGGTCCACACTGAGCCGGCGCTCAAGTCCTATCTGATTGAGATTGTCGCCCAGACGCGCAAGCACGCCGATGTCTACCTGGGGGCCAGCCCGCGCGGCAGCCTGGCGCTCTTTCGCACGGCGCAGGCCCGGGCCGCCCTGCACGGCCGTGACTACGTCATCCCCGATGACATTAAGGCCCTGGCCGATGCCGCGCTGGCGCATCGCGTGATCATTGGGCCGGCAGCCCGGATCAAGGACGTCTCCACGCGTAGTGTCATCCGCGACATCCTGGCTTCGGTGCCGGTCCCGGGCGGCACCGCCCTGCGGCGCTAATGGGCGTTCGGCGGCTCATCGTCTTTGGCCTGCTGCTTGCCTGCCTGGCTGGAGCGTTGATTACCGGCCGCGAGCTATTTTACAACCTGGTCTATCTCTGGCTGACCGTTATCGTTATTGCCGGCCTGTGGACCTGGACCGCCATCAACCGCATCCGCATCGGGCGCCATACGCGTGCCCTGCGCGCGCAGGTAGGCCGTCCTCTGGAAGAGCGCCTGTCAGTTCGGAATACCAGCCCGGTGCCCAAGCTGTGGCTGGAGGTGCGGGACTTCTCGAACCTGCCGGGCCACGAGGCCAGTCTGGTGGTCGACTCGCTGGCGCCTCACCGCGAGCGCATCTGGGTCGTGCGCACGCTATGCCGTGAGCGCGGACGCTTTCGGCTCGGACCCCTGGCGCTCACGTCCGGTGATCCGTTCGGCCTGTTTCAGGTCACGCGCCAGGTGCCGCAGACCACCAACATTGTGGTTTATCCGATGACGGTGGATTTGCCTGATTTTACGCTGCCACTGGGGCCCATGCCGGGCGGCGACGCTCTGCGGCGGCGCACCCACTACGTCACCGCGAACGCCGCCGGGGTGCGCGACTATGCGCCCGGCGACTCGTTCAACCGCATTCACTGGGCCTCGACGGCTCGTCGCGACCGCTTGATCGTCAAAGAGTTCGAGCTCGACCCGCTCTCTGACATCTGGCTGTTCCTCGACGGCGACCGCCAGGTGCAGGCCAGCCTGCCTGAGCCTGGGCCCGAAGAGCAATTCCGTGACGTGCTCTGGCCCGGCCGGGCCGAGAAGGTGGCCCTTACTGCCGCGACCGAAGAATACGCCGTAACGGTGACGGCTTCGCTGGCGCAGTTATTCATCCGCCGCGGCCGGACCTTGGGCCTGATTACATATGGGCGCCAGCGCGACGTGGTGCCGCCCGACCGCGGCGAGCGGCAGTTGACCAAAATCCTCGAGACGCTGGCCATGTTTCGAGCGCAGAGCCGTGTTCCACTGGCCGACGCGCTCGCGCTGGAGAGCCAACAGCTACCGCGCTGGACCACGCTCATCATCGTGACGGCGGCGGCCGATATGCAGTGGGTGCTGGCGGCTCAGGGGCTTAAGCGGCACGGGCTGCGCGTGGTGGCCGTGGTGGTGGATGCGGCTAGTTTCGGCGGATACAATCGCAACGCCGGGGTGGTCGAGGCCCTGTGGGCCGCCGGCATCCCCGCCTTCCGCGTGCAATCTGGGGACGACCTGGTATCGGTCCTCTCGTTCGGGTCGTGGACCAGCCAGCGCTTTGGTGGTGACAACGCCGCTTGAGGGGCGGGCCTCAGGCCTGGCCCTGGTCTGGCTGGCCAGCCGCCTCGGCAGCTGACAGCGCCACCTTCGTTTCAGCGACCCTGGGGTTCGGCAGGCGTAGGGCCAGCAACGCGCCCGCCAGCGTCACGATTGCGGCGATCCCGAACAACAGCGGGTAGGAGGTGGCCTGTAGTGCCCAGCCGCCCAGTATGGGCATGACAAACAGCAGACCCTGGGCCGTGTTGGTCAGGCCGATGTAGATCGGCCGCTGGCCCTGGGGCGCGATTTCCAGGACGAAGTTGAAGAACCCAAGCAGGACGCTGCCCTCGACCACCCCCAGGAGCACGTACAGCAGCGGATAGATCACGCCGACATAGGCGCCGAAGACGCCGGACTGGCACAGCAGGGCGATGACGGGCACGGCCCACATGCTCCAGGCCGCCATCTGGACGACTCGGTGACTGCCGGCCCGATCGGCTACCGGCCCTAGCACCAAGCCTGCTAGAGCCGAGCCCGCCGTGCTGGCGCCGGCAAACAGACCGATGGATCCGGGCGGCAGGAGCAGGACGTCGGTGGCGTAAACTACGTAAAATGCGGTGGCCAACGCGCCCGCGCCGGTCAGTAGGCGGACGACCGTCACCAGGCTGAAGGTCTGGTCGGTGCGCCACAGCCTCACCAACTGCGGTAGGAACTGGCGCAGGGTCGGGCGATTGGTCTCGACCGCCTCGGGCGGCTCCACGTTGAACACGCAGGCGACGAACGAGCCGACAAAGAAGAGCGACGCCAGGGCGAAGATGATGCCGTAATTGAGCGGGTAGCCGGGCCCTTGGGGCCCTAACAAATATCGAATGACGGCGCCGGCGCCAATGGCCAGCCCGCCCGAGAGCACTTGCCCCAGCCCCATCAGCCGGCCGCGCGATTGGGGGCCTAGCGCCTTACCCAGGATGTCGAACCAGGCTAACGCTACGACCGAATCAACGATGACAAAGACCGCGACCGTAAATAGCAGCAAGGCCAGGGTCAACTCGGGATAACGCGTCCCCCCCAATATGATCCACATGGCAAACAGTGGGTAGATGGGCCGGCCGATGAGTTGGCCGATGATCATGATGGGATACTTGCGCGGATAGTGGCTGACAAACGGCGCGGCGAACACCTGTGGCAGAAGCCAGCCGCCCGACCACACGGCTGCCACGGCGCCGATCAGGATCGCGTTATCAGTCAGTGTGGCGGCGAACGACGGCAGTACAGTCGTGGTCGAAGCGAAGATCAAGGCCACCCCGAAAAAGGCCTGGTCAACCATAAAGGCTAACCAGTTGCGGCGAAAATAGCGGACTGCGATCGGAGATGAGTGCGTCACACGGACCTCGATGCCCAAGCCGCGCCGCTCGGCGGCACCGGTCGGGCAGGACTCCGTGATTATACTGGGGCAGCCGCTCGGCTGGGGAGGCTGGCTGCGATGACGGCCGGGTATAATGCACGCGGGCCATGCGCCGACTTGGCCCCATGATTGGAGCTTCTCTTGAAACCCGTGCACCGTCGTTACCTGGCCCTATCGGTCTTTACTGCTGGCCTGGCCACGCTAGGCGTGGAACTGACCGCCTCGCGTCTGTTGGGCAACGTGTTTGGCACCAGCAATCTGGTGTGGGCCAACATAATCGGCCTGATCCTGATCTACCTAACTGCGGGGTACTTCATCGGTGGTCGTTGGGCCGATCGCTCGCCCAGCCCGGTAACGTTCTACACGCTGCTGGCCTGGGCCGCTTTCGCCGCTGGCCTGGCGCCGCTGGCCGCGCGGCCGGTGCTGCAGTTTGCCGCCCGCGCCATGGAGCGCTTCGACGCCCCGGTGCTGGGCGGCTCCTTTCTCAGCGCCCTGCTGCTCTTCTCGGCGCCAATCACACTCCTGGGCTGTGTCTCGCCTTTTGCCATTCGCCTGGCGCTGACCGACTCGCGCCACGCCGGGCAGGTGTCGGGGCGAGTTTACGCCGTCTCGACCCTCGGCTCAATCGCCGGCACCTTTGCGCCCACGCTCTGGCTCATTCCCAGCCTGGGCACGATGCGCACTTTCCTATCGCTGGCCGGGCTGCTGATGCTGGTGGCGCTGGTGGGCCTGTGGCGCGTGGACCGGCGCCGGGCGCTGCTGCTACTGTGGATGCCGCTGGTCGTGGGGCTGCTGGCCAGCGTCACGATCTCGGGCTCACTCAAACCGACCGCCGGGCTGCTGGACGAGCGGGAGTCGGAGTACAACTTCATCCAGGTCGTCGAGCGCGGCGGAACGCGCTACCTGCTGCTCAACGAGGGGCAAGGCATCCACTCTGTTTACAATCCGCAGCAGTTGGAAACGTTTGGCACCTGGGACTACTTCCTAGTGGCGCCGCTCTTCAATCCCCCGCCCCGCACGCTCAGCCAGGTGCGCCGCCTGGCCCTGGTAGGGCTGGCGGCCGGCACGATTTCGAAGCAATACACGCGGGTCTATGGGCCTATTCCCATCGACGGAATTGAGATCGATCCTGGTATCGTGGAGGTCGGCCGGCGTTACTTTGACATGACCGAGCCTAACCTGAACGTAATTGTGCAGGACGGCCGCTGGGCGCTGGCCCATTCCGAGGCGAGCTATTCGGTGATCGGCGTCGACGCTTACCGCCTGCCCTATATCCCCTGGCACCTGACCACGCGCGAATTCTTCCAGGAAGCCCGTGATCACCTGGAGGACGACGGGGCGCTGGTGATCAACGTCGGCCGAACCAGGACCGATCGGCGGCTAATCGACGCCATGGCTGGCACGCTCCAGAGCGTCTTTGCTTCGGTGCACGTGGTCGATGTGCCCGGCACCTTTAACAGCATTCTCTTTGCCACCGTTCAGTTCACCACGGCGGCCAACCTGCGGGCCAACCTGGCGGGCATGGACAGGTCGACCCCGCCGCTGCTGCGCTCGGCGGCCGCGCGGGCGGTCGAGAACCTGCAGCCCACGCCGGCGGCGGAGGTGATCTTTACTGATGATTGGGCGCCGGTAGAGCAGCTGACGAACTCGATCGTCTTGCGTTTCATCCTGGCCGGGAGTTTCGATCAGCTGGACGGCGACTAGCAAGACAGCGGGACCAAACTGTCGAATCATCCGTAGCGAACGCTGGAGACCTAATGCGCCTGATGCCTGCCTGGCTCTTATTCATCTGCCGCCTGGTTCTGATCGTGCTTATCCCCGTCGTGCTGACATTGACTAATGTGCGCCTGCTGCTGACGCATGCCTTCCCGGCGATCGAGTACTCGCTTCCGAACTTTCCGCCCGATCCCTACGGCTTCACCAAGGCTGACCGCCTCCATTGGTCCAAACTCTCGATTGACTATCTGCTTAACAACCAGGGCATTGAGTTTCTGCGTGGCTGGCGCTTTCCCGAAGGTGTCACGGCGCCGCCCGAGTCGTGCCCATACTACTCGGATGGCGACTGCAACCGTTTCTACAACGACCGCGAGCTGCGGCACATGCAGGACGTGAAGGCGGTTACGCGCTGGGCGCTGCGTGCCTGGGCGGTGGGCGGAATTGTGTGTCTGCTGGCGGCGGCGGCACTGTACTACTTCGAGGAACGCACGGCGCTGCGCGGGGCCTTGTTGGCGGGGTCGGGGCTGACGCTGGCGATCTTATTCGCCATCGTCGCCTATCTGCTCATCAACTTCAACACCTTTTTTACCCAGTTTCACCAAGTGTTTTTTGAAGGTGAAACTTGGATCTTCCTGTGGTCCGATTCGCTGATCCGGCTCTTCCCCATCCGCTTCTGGCAGGATGCCTTCACCTTCGTGGGCGGCGCGGCCATCTTGGAGGCGCTGGCACTAGCAGCGCTGGCCTGGTACCGACTAAAGTAGGCCGTCTTCGCTGACGCGGCGCCGGAATTCCTCCAGCAGGCGCCGCACGGTCTCCGGCTGCTCGGTGTGCAGCATGTGCCCCACACCCCGCAGCCGTAGGAACTGATTGCGTCGCAAGTGGGCGCGCGCGAAATCGGCGTCATCCTCCTCCAGGGCGGCGCCGTGGGCGGGGTCGCACTGGATCAAGAGGGTGGGGCAGACGATCCGCGCCATGAGCGGCCCCATGTCGTAACCGGCCATGTGGTTGTGGGCCAGGAGCGCGCCGAGCGTGTCTGCGTCAAGCTGGATCAGCCGTTGGGCGCGGGTCTGTAGGGCGGCGCTGTCCGCGCCTGGATCGGCTGCCGCCAGCCTTGCGGCGATGGCCTCGACGGTCGGGGCGGAGAGGGCCGCGTGGGTGGCGGCCAAGGAGGGGCCCCACTTGGTGTCGACGACGCGTGTGTCGCGGTAGAATAGCGGCGGATCGGCCAACACGAGGCCGTGCACGGATTCCACCGCCTGGGCGGCCACCGCGGTCCCGACCAGCGCCCCCAATGAGTGGCCGTAGATGACGGCCGGCGCCAGCAGGTACTGCCGGATCAGCGCGATGATATCGGCCGCATAGTCCAGCAGCCGATAGCTGCCCGGCGTTTGGCCGGAAGCGCCGTGCCCCCGCAGATCCACGGCCAGCACGTGCCAGTGCACGCTCAAGCTCGGCAGCAGGCCCTGGAACGTGCGCCAACTCAGGGTCGCGCCGTGCAGCAAGATGAGGCCCGGCCCCGCCGCCGGCCCTTCCGCGAAGTTCAGCTCTACTGCGCCCGTATGGAACCGCTGTTCGTGATACATGCACCGAACGCCCCAGCAGCCAGCCTCGCCAGGGCCTGGCCTGCCGCTCAGGCGCCGTAGCGCTCCAAACGCAGCGCGTGCCCCAGCGCCAGCGGCATCAAGTCGGTGGCGGGGAAGCGCCCCAGGCCGCCGCCCATACAGGCCCGCTCGCCGAACTCCGGGCAGCCGTCGGGCATGGCCGTGCCCGGCGCCCACAGCAGAAGCGGCACCGGATGCCAGGAGTGCGCGCGCAGCTTGGCCGGCGTCGAATGGTCGCCAGTGACGATCAGCACATCGGGCTTGAGCTCTATCAGCGCTGGCAGCGCCGCGTCCACCGCCTCGATGACCTTCACCTTGCCGTCGAAGTCGCCGTCTTCGCCGCGCGAGTCGGTCGGCTTAACGTGCACAAAGAAGAAATCGTAGTCCTTCCAGACCTTCTTCAGATGGGCAAACTGATCGTCCGGCCTATCGCCCTCAAAATGCTGCACGTCCATGCCGACCAACTGCGAGACCCCCTTGTACATGGGATAGACCGCCGTGCAGGATGCGCGCAGCTTGTAGACCTCGCGGAACTTGGGAAGATTGGGGTCACTCGAAAAGCCCCGCAGCGTCAGGGCGTTGGCGCGCGGCTCGCTGGCCAGCACCTGGCGGGCCTGCGCAATCCAGGCGTTGACCAATTCCGCGGTGCGCTTGGCGCCGGGCGCCCGCGCCAGGGCCAGCATGGGTGGGACGCCGGTGCGCTGCGGGTCGGTTTCGTCGATGTCGGGCGCCAATCCCTCGCCGCGGAACACTACGACGAAGCGGTATTCCTTTACCGGCTGCACCTCGATCTCGACGCCGGGGACTTTGATCTGAGCTAGCCGGGCCACGATGGGAGCCGCTTCTTCCGATTTGATGCGGCCGGCCCGGCGGTTGCTGATGTTGCCCGCCTGGTCCACGGTGCAGAAGTTGCCGCGCGCGGCGACGTCCCGGGCGCCCACCGGCACGCCGATACCAAACGCTTCGAGCACCCCGCGCCCGATATCATACTGAATGGGATCATAACCGAACAACGCCAGGTGCGCCGGGCCTGAGCCGGGCGAGACGCCGAGCGCCACCGGCACGCTCAATCCCAGGCAGCCCTCGGCGGCCAGCCGGTTAAGGTTGGGACGGTGGGCGGCCTCCAATTCGGTGGGGCCGTCGGGCGTCAGCGGCAGACCACCCAGGCCGTCCATGATCAGCAGCACGATCTTGGTGGTGTGGCCAATTGTCAGCCGGCGCATTAACTCGAGATTTGCCATGGTGCCTCCAGGGGCGAGCGCGAACGAACCCTGACAGCGATTATAAACCTGCCGGTGCCGAACGGCGGCCAACGGGCCTGAACCGGCGGACAGGGGGACCCGCCGCCCACACCTGGGACAATGGCCGCCGGCGCGGCCTCGCCACAATAGCGTGCCAGCAAGTTCGGATTAGCCTGCTGGATTGCTTTGACCATCTCTTTTATCTCTGATATGATCGCAAAGGATAAGCAGCTATGTCGCGCGCACTCGCGCACTGCCTCGCCGGTCTGCTGGCTGAACACGGGGGTTGGGCTGCCAACCCCATTGTGCGATCCGCTTGGGAAGCCCACCTGGGATGAGATTACCGCCTGCGGTGTGGTCCATTGTCCAGGCGCAGTTGCTCTGGCTTCGGCCTGGGATAGGGATCAAGCGCTGGCTGCTGCTCCTTCTGGCTGGGGCCACCTTGCTTGGTCTGGGACTGGCCTATCTGGCCATTGACGTCTATCGCAGCGTGCCCCTGCCGCCGGCGGCCGGTGCGCTTACGCTGCGCTTTATCCCACTGCTGGGCCGGGCAGCGCTGTTTGGGCTCATTGGGCTGGCGTTCATGCTGGTAGCGGTAGCCCAAGTTCAGCGCACCTTGTTGGCCCCATTTGTCCGTCCGGGAGAGGATATCGCTGGAGCGGTGAGCGCGCATCGGCGGCGCGGCCGTGGCCCCAAGATTGTCGTGATCGGCGGCGGTACCGGGCTGTCAACGCTGCTGCGCGGCCTCAAAGCGCACACGTCCAATCTCACGGCCATCGTCACCGTCGCCGACGACGGCGGCTCATCGGGGCGGCTGCGCCAGTCTCTGGGGGTGCTACCGCCAGGCGACTTTCGCAACTGCATCGCCGCGCTGGCCGACGACGAGGCGCTGACCACCCAGTTGTTCCAATACCGCTTTGGCGGCAGCCAAGATGTGGGTGGTCACTCGTTCGGCAACCTGTTCATCACCGCCATGGCCGAAGTCACCGGCAGCTTCGAGCGGGCCCTGGTCGAGTCCAGCCGGGTGCTGTCCATCCGCGGCCGCGTGCTGCCCTCGACGCTCCACGACGTTACCCTGATCGGCGAGTTGGCGCTGGCCGGCGAAGCCGTCAGCCGCGTGGAGGGCGAATCGCGCATCACGCTGGCTGAAGGGGCTATCAAGCGGGTATCCCTGCAGCCCGACCAAGTGCCGGCTTATCCAGCGGCCATCAAAGCCCTGCTGGAGGCCGACCTTATCGCGTTGGGACCAGGCAGTTTGTACACCAGCCTGTTGCCCAACCTGCTGGTGGCCGACCTGGCCGCGGCTATCGCGGCCAGCCGGGCCCTGAAGGTCTACGTGTGTAACACGGCCACCCAACCTGGCGAGACGGAGGGCTACAGCGTGCTCGATCATGTCCTGGCGATCGAGCGCCATACGCGGCCCGCGCTGTTTCCGGTCGTGCTGGCCAACCGCCTCCAAACGGGCGAGCTGCTGCCGCGCCTCAAGTGGGTGGCGGTGGATCCACCCTTAAATGGCGCCCGCCGCCTGGTGCTGGCCGATCTGGCCGATGCCGACCGGCCCTGGCGCCACGACGCCCAAAAGACGGCGGCGGCGCTGATGGCGCTGCTAAGCCAGGTTGAGGCCGGACGCTCTCAGCCTATTGGTCCCCAATAACAAGGAGATTCCGCTATGGCTACGAGGATCGGTATTAATGGTTTCGGTCGCATCGGCCGCCAGGTGCTGCGCTGCATCAACCAGCGACATCCCCACGAGATTCAGGTGGTGGCGATTAACGATCTGTTCGATACCACGACGAACGCGCACCTCTTCAAGTATGACTCGACCTACGGGAAGTTCCCTGGCACGGTCGAGGTGCAAGACGGCAACCTGGTGGTCGATGGCGAAGTGATCAAAGTGACGGCCGAGCGCGACCCGGCCGCGATCAAGTGGGCCGCCATGGGCGTGGAGATTGTCATCGAGGCCACGGGCCTGTTTACCGACGCCAACAAGGCCAAAGCCCACATCGAGTCTGGCGGCGCCAAGAAGGTCATCATCACTGCCCCGGCCAAGAATGAGGACATCACCATCGTGCTCGGCGTCAACGATGACAAGTACGATCCGGCCAGGCACAACGTCATTTCGAACGCCTCTTGCACCACCAATGGGCTGGCACCCGTGGCCAAGGTCCTCAACGATAGTTTCGGCATTCAGAAGGGCCTATTGACCACGGTCCATGCCTACACCAACTCGCAAAAACTGCAGGATGTGGGGGCCAAGGACGTGCGCGATGCCCGCGCCGCCGCCGAGAACATTGTGCCCTCGGAGACCGGCGCTGCCAAGGCCGTGGGCCTGGTCATCCCTGAGCTCAAGGGCAAGTTCGGCGGCATGGCTTTCCGCGTGCCCACGCCGACCGTGTCGGTGATCGATTTCACGGCGATCCTGGGCAAAGAAGCGACCAAGGAGCAGGTCCGCGAGGCCATGCTGGCCGCCGCCAAGGGCCCCATGCAGGGCATCCTGCAGGTGACAGACGAAGCTCTGGTGTCGTCCGACCTGAAGGGGAATGACTACTCGTCGATCTTCAGCGCCATGGACACGCTGGTGCTGGGCAACATGGTGAAAGTCGTGGCCTGGTACGACAACGAATGGGGCTATGCCTGCCGCGTGGCCGACCTGGCCGCCAGGATTTCCAAGCAGCTCTAGGCGGGCGTCAGCGGGGCTGCCATGAACAAGAAGACGGTTCGCGACCTTGAGCCGCGCCATCGGCGAGTATTGGTGCGGGTCGATTTCAATGTGCCCCTCAAGGATGGCAAGGTCACCGACGACACGCGCATTCGCGCCGCGTTGCCCACCATCCAATATCTGATCGACAAGCGCGCCGAGGTCGTCTTGTGCTCGCACCTGGGGCGGCCCAAAGGCGGCCCCGACCCGAAGTACTCACTTAAGCCGGTGGCCGAGCGGCTGAGCGAGCTGCTTGGCCAGCCGGTGCGCCTGGTGCCTGACTGCGTCGGCCCGCAGGCTGAAAATGCGGCGGCCGAAATGCTGCCCGGGCAGGTGATTCTGCTGGAGAACGTGCGCTTTCATCCGGAAGAAGAGAAGAACGATCCAGCTTTTGCCCAGCGCCTGTCGGTACTGGCTGACCTGTACGTCAACGATGCCTTCGGCTCGGCGCACCGCGCGCACGCCTCGACCGAGGGCGTTGCTCACCTGCTTCCGGCGGTCGCGGGCTTCCTGATGGAGAAAGAGATCGAGTATCTCAGCCGCGCGGCCGAGGACCCGGCGCACCCCTACGTGGCCATTCTCGGCGGCGCCAAGATCTCTGATAAGATCGGCGTGATCGAGAATCTCCTGTCAAAGGCAGATCGGATCCTGATCGGGGGGGGGATGGCCAACACGTTCCTGAAAGCCCAAGGCGTGGCAGTCGGGGACTCGCTGGTGGAGGGCGGCAGCCTGGAGACGGCGCGCGCGCTGCTGGCTAAGGCCGGCGACCAGCTCGTCCTGCCGGTGGATGTGGTGCTGGGCGACAAGTTTGAGGCCGGAGCCGCCGTGCGCACGGCGGCGGTGGCTGGCGGCGTGCCCGCCGGCTGGCGCATTCTCGATATCGGGCCGCGGACCGTCGAGGCCTTTGGGGCCGCGCTGAAAGGAGCCAAGCTGGTGTTCTGGAACGGTCCGATGGGCGTCTTCGAGTTCCCGGCCTTTGCTGCCGGCACCAACGCCGTGGCGCGCCTGGTGGCGGACAGCGGCGCCACGAGCATCATCGGTGGCGGCGAGTCGGTTTCGGCGGTGGAACAGGCCGGCCTGGCCGACCAAATGAGCCACATCTCAACCGGGGGCGGGGCCAGCCTGGAGATGCTGGAGGGCAAAGTTCTGCCGGGCGTCGTGGCGCTGCAAGACAAATAGCCGGGCGCGGCAGGCGGCCGCCGCGCCGGCGCAGGCCTGGAAGTCGTGCTCCGTGCTGTCCCAACTGGCGGGCAGCACGGAGTTTTCCTGTCGCGCGTTCTCATGTAGCATATTGGCCCGATAAACGGGTCGAGGGTGGAGGGACTCGGTGACGCTCAACGTGGGTGAAGCGCTCGGCGCCTACCGGCTGGTCGCCTACCTGGGTGAGGGCAGTCTGGCCACGGTCTACAAGGCCTATCATGCGGCCCTGGACCGGCACGTGGCCGTGAAAGTGCTCAAGCCTGCCTTTCAGGACGACGCCTCCGCGCGCGGCCGGTTTCAACAGGAAGCGCAGCTGTCCGCCCGCCTCGATCATCCCAACATCGTGCCCGTCTACGACCTGATCGTCCAGGGAACGCAGGTGTTTCTGGTCAGCAAGTACATCGACGGCGAGACGCTGCGATCGCGCCTGGGCCGAGGCCCGCTGCCGCCAGTGGACTGTGCCCGCATGCTGGGAGCGCTAGGGGCCGCGCTGAACCACGCTCACGCGCGTGGCCTGGTGCACGGCGACATCAAGCCGTCCAATATCCTGCTGGGCGCGGACGGAAATGTCTACCTGGCCGACTTTGGCGGCGGGCGGCTGGCCACAAACGAGCTAGCGCGGGGGGCGCCCGACTACGTCAGTCCGGAACAGGCACGCGCACACGAGCCGCTGGATGCGCGGGTGGACCAATATGCGCTGGGCGTGGTGCTGTTTGAGGCGTTGACCGGCCTGGTTCCCTTCCGGGCAGCCGATGCGCGCGGCGTGATCCGCCAACACCAAACTGCGCTGCCGCCGCGGCCCAGCGCGCTCAACCCGGCGCTCAGCCGCGACATCGAGGACGTCATCCTGACTGCGCTGTCAAAAGAACCGGCGCTGCGCTACACCGACATCGCGAGTCTGGTGTCCGCCTTTCACAAGGCGACCGCGCCGCCCCGGCCGCCGACAGCGCCGCTGCGGCCGGGCGCCGCCAGCGACGTGCCCGGCACCGGCCAGTTGCCCTTCACCGCCGACTTGCTGCCTGCCAGCCCGGGCGGCCCCTCGATCAGCATCATGCTGACGACCGGCACCGGCCATGTCTTTCGGCTGGCAAATCAATCCGAATACCTGGTGGGCCGCTCGGAACCGTCACGCTCGTTCCGGCCGGATGTCGACCTGGCCCAGCTGCGCGGTATGGAGCTGGGAGTCTCGCGCCGCCACGGCCGGCTGCACTTGGAGGCTGGCGTCCTTTATTACACTGATCTCAAGAGCACGAACGGCAGCCGCGTCAACGGGGCCCGGCTGTACGCCGAGATCCCTCAAATGCTGGAGGATGGCGACGAGCTGTGTATCGGTAAGATCGTGTTCCGCGTCTACTTCGGGACGTAGATGATTGCCACGGCCTGCTCAGCTTGGGCTGGCCGGCTCTAGACACAGTGCCCCTCGGCGGATGTTTTCCAGCCTGAGGCGTGCTGGCGCGCCCGCGGAGGGTAACATGCGCAAACCAGTCGTTGCTGCGAATTGGAAAATGAACAAGACGGTGACCGAAGCTGCTGAGCTGGCCCGCGAGGTGCTCGCCTCGATCGAGTCTTACGTGGGCGTCGAGCGCGTCATCTGCCCGAGCTTTGTCGCCCTACCGGCCGTGGCGGCCGTGCTGGCCGGCAGCGGGGTAGGCGTGGGCGCGCAAAACATGTACTGGGAGGCGTCTGGCGCTTTTACCGGCGAAGTGTCGCCGGCCATGCTCACCGGCCTGTGCCAATATGTCATCGTCGGCCATTCCGAGCGCCGGCAGCGCTTCGGCGAGACTGATGAGACGGTCAACAAGAAGGTGAAAGCGGCGCTGCCCTACGGGCTGACACCCATCATCTGCGTGGGTGAAAACCTGGCTGAGAACGAAGCCGGCCAGACCGCCGCGGTCGTGGTGCGCCAGATACGCGGCGCCTATGCCGGGCTGCCGGCTGACCAGGCTGCCAAAACTATCGTTGCGTATGAGCCGGTCTGGGCTATCGGCACGGGCCGCGCCGCCACCCCCGCCGGGGCGAATGCCGTCATTGGCCTGCATATCCGCGGCGCGCTGGCTGAGCTGTATTCGTCTTCGGCGGCCGACGCGCTGCGGATCCAGTACGGCGGCTCAGTCACGGCGGCCAACGCTGTCGAGTTGATGTCGCAGCCGGACATCGATGGCGCCCTGGTCGGCGGAGCCAGCCTCAAGCCAGCCGAGTTTGCCGAGATCGTCAAGGCTGCGAACAAGTAGGTATGCCGCTGCTGTCGTCCTGGTTCTGGCTGCTCCTGGCGCTTGCCCCTCTGGTTTTCGTCGAACGCTGGATCCACCGCCATCTCCAGGGGCTGTGGCTGCTGTTACTGCGTGATGTCGATCTGGCGCTCATCCTTTACTCGGTGCTGCTGCTGCCGGGTGTGCTGCTGCACGAGGGCAGTCATTGGGTCGTGGCCACGCTGCTGGGCGTGCGCACCGGACGATTCTCAATCATCCCGGCCCGCATGCCAGACGGCGCTCTGCGGCTGGGCTACGTAGAGACGGAACCGGTCGACTTTGTCCGCGAGGCCGTCATCGGCGCGGCGCCGCTGCTGTTCGGCGCCGCGGCAATCGTGACTGTCGGCTATTCCCGGCTGGGGGTAGGCCCAGTCGGCGCCGCGCTGGCCCAGGGCGATCTCCTGGGGATGGCGCGGGCCCTGCGTGCCATGGTCGACCTGCCGGATTTCTGGCTGTGGCTGTATCTCATCTTCACTATCTCAAACGCGATGCTGCCGTCGGCTTCTGACCGGCGTGGATGGTGGCGCCTGCTGGCGGTGTTGGGCGTGGTCATTGCGGGCCTGTTCTATCTCGGGTTTGGCTCGGTGGTGATTGAGACGCTGGCCGGACCGCTCGATACGGCCACCCGCGCCCTGGCGGCTGCCTTTGCGATCACCGTAGGGCTCGACCTATGTC
This sequence comes from Anaerolineales bacterium, assembly GCA_020845955.1. Lineage (GTDB taxonomy): Bacteria > Chloroflexota > Anaerolineae > Anaerolineales > UBA6663 > JADLEU01. The sequence goes on along the minus strand of JADLEU010000346.1, from coordinate 11,428 downwards.
TGATGCCGGTGCTCTGGCTGCTGGAGCGGCTGATCTCGCGGCTCACCGGCTTGAAGGTCGAATATGAGTAGTGCCGGTCAGCCTTGGCCCGGTGTGCGCCGGCTCAGCCAGGCCAGGGCCGCCACGATTGCCAACCCCACCACGACCAGCACGATCAGCTTGTATAGCCGTGGGATGAGCAGGACGAGCGCCCCGAACACGGCGCAGAACGCCCAATAGCCCAGCACAATCTGCCGCTGCGACAGGCCGAGATCCATCAGCCGGAAATGCAGGTGGCCGCGATCTCCCTTGAACGGAGAGCGTCCGTGCCGCCAACGGTCGAACACCTGGAAGGCCGTGTCGGCGAGGGGGATGACGAGCACGAACAGCGCGGTCATCACGCGCGCTGGCGCCAGGATGGACAGGGTCGCCAGGGCGTAGCCCAGGGTGAGCGCGCCGGCCGACCCCAGGAAAAGCCGCGCCGGGTAGACGTTGAACACTAAGAAGCCTGCGCAAGCGCCGGCCAGCGCCAGCGAGTATAGGGCGATCTCATCCTGCCCAAGCTGCAGCGAGTGGATGGCGAACAACACGGCCGCGATGGCGCCCACGCCCGTTGCCAGACCATCCAGCCCGTCCATGAAGTTGACGGCGTTCATCATTCCCACCACCCAGCCGGTTGTCAGGGCGAAGGTGACGATCCAGGGAAAGGTGGTAGGCTCCGTCATCAGCGGCAGCGTTACGACCTGGATCCACACTGTGCAGGCGATGGCGATCCCGGCGGCAATGAACTGCGCCAGGAACTGCGGCCAGGCCTTGAACTCAAACCGGTCGTCGGCCAGGCCGAAGGCGAACACGAAGGCTGTGCCGGCCAACACCCCGCTGATCGGGCGCGCATGCTCGGGCCTCACGACCCCGCCCAGGGATAGGGCCAGGGCAGTGACAAAGAACCCCGCGAACAGCGCCACTCCGCCAAGGCGCGCCACTGGCCGGCCGTGCTGCCGCCGGCCGCCGGGCCAATCCACCAGTCCCAGCTGCTCGCCTGCCCACCGCGCCAGTGGCGCGGTCAGGGCGGCGATGGCCAGGGCGGCCAGGAAGACGAGCACACGATTTGGCAAGGATGGACGGCGGCCGAAGGCCGGCGCTGGGCGGCTCGATTCGGCCGCCAGTCGCCGGCACGCATCACCCGGTTCCGAATTGCCGGTCCCCCGCATCGCCCAGCCCGGGCACGATGTAACCGATCTCGTTCAGATGGCTGTCGATCGCGCCAAGGTGAATGGGCACGTCGGGGTGTTCGCCGTGCAACCGGGCGATGCCTTCCGGCGCTGCAATCAGACCGATGTACTTGATGCGGGTCACACCCCATTCTTTCAACAGGCTGACCGTGGCAGCGGCCGAGCCGCCCGTCGCCAGCATCGGGTCGAGGATTAGACACACCTGCACCCGGGGCTCGACCGGCTTGTTGGCATAGTACTGCATTGGCTGGAGCGTCCGCTCGTCGCGCCTGAGGCCGATGTGCCAGACCTCAGCCGCTGGCATCATCTCCCAAATGCCCTCCACCATGCCCAGACCAGCGCGCAGCACCGGCACCAGGCCGATGCCCATCCGCAGGTCCTGCCCGGCTGCCTCTCCCATGGGTGTCGTGACGGTGATCGGCTCGGTCTCGAGATCCGTGGTGGCTTCGTAGCACAGCAAGATCGCCAGCTCACGCACCAATTCGCGGAACTTCTTGGGCTTGGTCGTAATGCTGCGCAGCAGGGCCAGCTTGTGCGCCACCAGCGGATGCCGGGAGGGAAAGACGTTGTTTGGCATGGGGCCTCCTTGGCCCGAAGAGTACGGGCGCGCTGGGGCGCCGTCGCAATGGAGGGGCGTCGCGCGTTGCGGCGCTGATTGTAATGAGACTCGCAGGCTCCGGCAAGCCGACCGAGGCAGCGTTATTCGGTATAATCGGGGCTATGGCTGACGGACCAGATCGCCTTGTCACCCCCCAACGCCGGCCCGACGATCCGGTCGACTACGCGCTGCGCCCGAAACTACTCAGCGACCTGATCGGCCAGGACAGAGTGAAGGACAATCTGAGCATCCAAATCGCCGCGGCCAAGCGCCGTGGCGAGGCCCTGGATCATATCCTGTTCTACGGGCCGCCCGGCCTGGGCAAGACAACCCTGGCGCACGTGTTGGCCAACGAGATGGGTGTCAACATCAAGATCACCGCCGGCCCGGTTATCGAGCGCGCCGGCGATTTGGCCGCGATTCTCACCAACCTGCGCGCCGGCGACATTCTCTTCATTGATGAAGTCCACCGGCTGGGCCGCACGGTCGAGGAGGTGCTCTACCCGGCCATGGAGGACTACGCGCTCGACATCGTGATCGGCAAGGGTCCGAGCGCGCGCAATATCCGCCTCAAGCTCCCCCGTTTCAGCGTGATCGGCGCCACCACTCGCCTGGCGCTGCTGACTGCCCCGCTGCGCGCGCGTTTCGGCGCGGTCTATCGCCTGGATTTCTACGATCAGCCCGCTATGGAAGCCATCGTCGAGCGGGCCGCGCGCATGCTGGGCGTGGCAACTGACCCGGAAGGCGTGCGCGAGATCGCCCGCCGGGCGCGCGGAACGCCGCGCGTCGCTCTGCGCCTGCTCAAGCGCGTCCGCGATTTCGCCCAGGTCCGCGCCGAGGGCCGCATCAGTGAAATGGTCGCGCGCGCCGGGTTGGATCTGATGGAGGTCGATGAGCTCGGGCTCGACAATCTCGACCGGCAGGTATTGCGCGCCATCATCGAAAAATACAACGGTGGCCCAGTCGGGCTAGAAACGATCGCGGCCTCGATCAGCGAGGAAGCGGACACAATCATGGACGTCGTCGAGCCCTACCTGCTCCAGCGGGGGTTCCTGGATCGCACGCCCCGCGGGCGCGTCGTGACGCGCGGCGCCTACGAGCACTTGGGCCTGCCCTACAACGGCCCTGAGCAGGCGCGCTTGCTGTAGAAGCCGGACGATGCCCGACGTCAGCGCGGTCGGCAAGTGGATTGTTGTGGTAGGCTTGGGGTTGGTGCTGCTGGGCGGCGGCGTGTGGCTGGCCGGCCGGCTGGGCCTGCCGCTGGGACGCCTGCCAGGCGATATCCGCATCGAACGCGGGCCCGTGACGGCCTACTTTCCCTGTGCGACCTCCATCTTGATCAGCCTCGGCCTGACACTCTTGATCAACCTGGCCCTGCGCCTCATTAATCGTTGACCGGGATAGCCACGCCCGGCCGGCGCCTGAACACCGGCATGCAGACCGCAGACTTTGACTACGAACTGCCGGAGCGCTTCATCGCGCAGCAGCCGGTCGAGCCGCGCGATGCCTCGCGCCTGATGGTCCTGGACCGATCCACGGGCCAGTTGGCGCACGCCCGCTTTCGCGACCTGGGCCAGTTCCTTCGGCGGGGCGACCTGCTGGTCTTCAACGATACCCGCGTCATCCCAGCCCGGCTGCTGGCGCACAAGGTCGAGACCGGCGGAAAGGCCGAGGTGCTGCTGCTGAAGCGCCGCGCGCCGCTTACGTGGGACGCCCTGGTGGGCGGGCACGGCCTGCGCCCAGGAAGCGTGCTCAACGTGGACGGTGAGCCGGGGCTGCAGGCCGTGATTGTGCAGGCCTTTGACGGCGCGCGGCGGCTGGTGCAGTTCTCGCACCCTGTAAGCCCGCTGCTCGATCGCATCGGGCACGTGCCGCTCCCGCCGTACATCCACGCCGAGCTGGCCGATCGCGAGCGCTACCAGACTGTCTATGCCGCGCGCCGGGGATCGGCGGCGGCGCCCACCGCCGGTCTGCACTTTACGCCCACGCTGCTCGACCAGTTGGCGGCCGCCGGTGTCGACATAGATTATGTGACGCTGCACGTCGGCCTGGATACGTTCGCGCCGGTCACGGAGGCGGATGCCGCCGAGCACGCCATGCACGGCGAGTGGTGCGAGGTCTCCGGCGAGACCGCCGCCCGCATCAACGCCGCCAAGCGGCAGGGGCGGCGCGTGATCGCCGTGGGCACGACCACCGTGCGCGCGCTGGAGAGCACCCCGCAAGGGGCACGCGGCGGCTGGATCGTGGCGTCCTTTAGCGGGGCCACCGACCTCTTTATCCTGCCGGGTCACACGTTTCGCGTGGTCGACGCGCTGCTCACCAATTTTCACCTGCCGCGCTCGACGCTGCTGATGCTGGTGTCGGCCTTTGCGGGCCGCGAGCGGGTGCTGGCGGCCTATGCCGCCGCCATGCGCGCGGGCTATCGCTTCTACTCGTTCGGCGACGCCATGTTTCTGATCTGATGAACAGCATTGGTACCTTGCGCGAAACCGGGCTGCACGCCGCCCTGAAGGCCTGGTATGCCCGCCCGGGCGACCAGGTCGAGGTTCCTTTCGCTGGCTACGTGGTGGATCTCCTGCGCGGCGACACCGTTATCGAGATCCAGACGCACAATTTCTCGGCCGTCAAGCGCAAGCTGCTGCGCCTGGTCGAGACCAACCAGGTGCGGCTGGTGTATCCGATCGCGCTGGAGCGCTGGATCGTGCGCCTGGCGGCCGACGGCCAGACGCCGCTGGCCCGGCGCAAGTCGCCGCGCCGCGGCGCGGGCATCCAAGTCTTCGAGGAGTTGGTGAGTTTTCCCGAGTTGCTGGATCATCCCAACTTCTCGCTGGAAGTGCTGTTGGTGCGCGAAGAAGAAGTCCGCTGCCCGCTCCCGCATCGCCGCGGCCGCTGGGGCCGGCGCGACTGGCGCATTTGCGACCGGCGCCTGCTGGAAGTGGTTGGCCGCAGTCTGTTGGCTGGGCCGGCCGACTGCCTGGCCTACGTGCCCGCCGCGCTGCCTCAGCCCTTCACCTGCCACGACTTGGCGCGGGCCCTGGATCAGCCCCTCTACCTGTGCCAGAAGTTGGCCTACTGCCTTCGGCGCATCGGTGCGCTTACTCCCGCGGGGCGCTGCGGCCGGGCGATGACTTATGTCTGCCGTTGAGCCGCACGCGATGCGCTCGCTCTCCCACGTGGACACGGCCGATGCCTGATGCCGCGCCTTTGCCACCTGTGGCCCGGGTCCTGGCGGCCCAGTCAGTGCCTCACCGGGTATTTCGCCATCCTGGTCCGGTGCACTCGCTGGAGCAGGCCGCGCGTGAGCGCGGCCTGCTCCCCGAACAGGTAATCCGCAGCATCGTCTTTCGCGCCGCCGAAGGCAATTACGTGATGGTGCTGGTGGCAGGAGCGCGGCAGGTGGCTTGGCGGGCGCTGCGGCGCTACCTGGGCCAATCGCGTCTCACCACTGCCACGGAGGCCGAATTGCTCGAGGCTACCGGCTATGCCGCTGGCGCGGTGGCGCCGTTTGGCCTGCCGCGGCCCATGCGGGTGCTGCTAGACGAGAGCGTGTTGGCACAACCCGAGATTTCGATTGGCTCGGGGGAACGGGGGGTTACGATCATTCTCGCCAGCGACGACTTGCGCGCGGCGCTGCCGGCCTCGGAAGTCGGCATTTTTGCCGAGGACGACGTGGGGACTCGCGGTGAATGATCTTGGCGCTGGATGGGAGGGGTGGGCGGAGATCGGACCTTCATGCGCTGGGCCGCGCGCGAGTTCTGGCGGGAGCCGCCGCTGCCGAAGCTGGATCATCCGGCTCAGCCGCCTGGGGCGAACGCGACTTTTCTCCAGGGATTGAGCCGGCCAAAGCAAGTGCCCGCCAGCTGGCGCACCTGTGAGCGACCGGCCAGGGTGACGCCGCCCCGTCCGGGCGCGGCTTGTCACGCCGCCTGCCTTTTGGCTATACTCATTCCTATGAACACCGCCGACGAACATTTGGCCGCCCGCCGTATTCTGGCCGTCACCGAGGAAGAACTCCAGCGCATCATCCTCGACATCCACGATGGTCCGGTCCAGAAGCTGTTTGCGGCCCTGTCGCAGGTGAGCCTGCTCCAGGCGCGCGCCAGCCAGGGCGCGGTGCCGCAAGACCAGCTCGTTGAGGTGCTGAACCGCGTGTCGAGTCTGCTAGAGAGCTCGCTAGGTGAGATCAAGACCTCCCTGGGCACCTTTCGCCCTCCGGAGTTCGTCCGGCGCAACCTGTTGTCGGTCATTGAAGGCCTGATCATCCAGCACGAGGAGTTCACAGGCTGCCCGGTCGATTTTGAGGCCCAGACCCCCATCCCGCGGGTAAGTCTGCCGGTCAAGATTGCGCTCTACCGTATCTTGCAGGAGGCGCTGTCCAACGCCTTTCAGCACGCCGCGGTCAAGCGCGTCAGAGTGCGTCTTTCGGCCGCGGGCTCGACGGTGCGGTTGGAAGTGATCGACGACGGGCGGGGCTTTGTGCCGCCGCCGTTGGTCGGCCCCGAAGCCACCGAGCGTATAGAGCACATCGGGCTGCGCGGTATGCGCGAACGCGTGTCGCTGGCCGGCGGCACCTTCCAGATTTCGTCCGCCCCGGGTGCCGGGACGCACATTGTGGTGGAAGTGACAGCCGATGAGTGAGCGTCAGGCCAGCCAACCAACGACCACGGCCACAACAGGCCGGCCGGAGGGGCGATTGCGCGTGATCCTGGCCGACGACCACGAGTTGGTCCTCGAGGGTCTGCGCGGTCTCCTAGCCAACGAGGCCGACATTGAGGTCGTGGCCACAGTCACCGATGGCGGGGCGCTCCTGGCGGCCATCGAGCGGCTGCGCCCGCAAGTGGCCGTCATGGATCTGCAGATGCCGGCTCCAGAAGGACTGAACTGTCTGGCAGAGATCCGGCGGCGCGAGTTGCCCGTGCGCGTACTGGTGTTGACGGCTTTTGGCGATGGCGAGTCGATCCAGTTCGCACTGGAGAACGGCGCCGATGGGTTTGCGCTGAAGACCGCGCCGCCGCGCCAGACGGTGGATGCAATCCGGCAGGTAGGCCTGGGCAACATGGTCTTTCCGCCAGCGGCCCGCAAGTGGCTGTGGGGCCACCGGCCCGAAGCGAACCCCGAGCTGTCGACGCGTGAGTGGGATGTGCTGGAGTTGGTGGCCAAAGGCTTGACCAACCCGCAAATCGCCGAACACCTGGCCGTGTCGGAGAATACTGTCAAGTTTCATTTACAGAATATCTTCCAAAAGCTCGGTGTCAATAATCGAACTGAAGCGGCAGGCTTTTATTTCAGGCGTAAAGGCTCACTTTCGGTCTAACCTGTGAAAACCCACACAATCGGGTAGGTATCACCTACCCATTCTGCGACTCTAAAACCCCACCCTTGGTTGTTCAAGAATGTACAAATCGGGCCTAGACTGGTCTCCACACAGCCGGTTGACCTATTAATCCGATTAATCAAGATTGTGGAGGTGCAAACGTGCTCAGGACGGATACTATGGACGGTATTGAGCTGAAAGGTCCGCCGCTGCCGGGCGCAGAGGCGGCGCTCACACCTGGCGCTCTTGAGTTCGTCGCACGGCTGCACCGCGAGTTCAACGGCGCACGTGAGGATCTGCTTGCCCGGCGCGCCCAACGGCAGGCGCAGTTGGACGCTGGTGTTCCCTTCGCGTTTCCCGAAGAGACCGGGACCCTGCGGGGCGATGACTGGCGCGTGGCGCCCACGCCGCCCGACCTGCAGATGCGGCGGGTCGAAATCACGGGTCCGGTCGAGCGCAAGATGATGATCAACGCGCTGAATTCAGGCGCGAACGTTTTCATGGCCGATTTCGAGGATGCGCTCTCGCCGACCTGGGCCAACGTGGTTCAGGGCCAGCTCAACCTGATGGAGGCCGTTCGCCGAACCATCAGCCTGGACACGGCCGAGGGCAAGCGCTACCGTCTCAACGAGCAGACGGCCACGCTCCTGGTGCGTCCCCGCGGCTGGCATCTGACCGAAAAGCACCTTCTCGTGGATGGCCAGCCAGTCTCAGCCAGTCTTTTCGATTTCGGGCTGTACTTCTATCACAATGCCCGTGAGCTCATTGCGCGTGGGACGGGACCCTATTTCTATCTGGCTAAACTGGAGGGCCGCCGCGAAGCCCGGCTGTGGAACGAGGTCTTCAACCTGGCGCAGGACAGCCTCGACATTCCCCGCGGCACGATCCGCGCGACAGTGCTGATCGAGACGATCGCGGCTGCTTTCGAAATGGATGAGATCCTGTATGAGCTCCGGCGCCACGCTGCTGGCCTGAATGCCGGGCGCTGGGATTACATCTTCAGCACGATCAAGAAACTCCGCAACAAGCCGCGGGCGGTGCTGCCCGATCGGGCCCAGGTAACCATGACGGTGCCGTTCATGCGCGCCTACACCGAGCTGCTGGTGAAGACCTGCCATCGCCGCGGCGCCCACGCCATCGGCGGCATGGCAGCGTATATCCCCAGCCGGCGCGACCCGGAGGTCAACGAGCGCGCCCTGGCCAAGGTCGGGGACGATAAGGAGCGCGAGTCTGGGGATGGGTTCGACGGCACATGGGTGGCCCACCCTGACCTGGTTCCAGTGGCACGGGAGTCCTTTGATCGAGCCTTGGGCGACCGGCCGCATCAGAAGAACCGGCTGCGGGAGGATGTCAGCGTTACGGCCGCCCAGTTGGCCGCCGTCGAGGTCCCCGGCGGCACGGTCACCGAGGCGGGAGTGCGGCTGAACATCAACGTCGCTTTGCAGTATCTGGACGCCTGGCTGGGCGGCAACGGCGCCGTTGCCATCTATAACCTGATGGAAGACACCGCCACGGCCGAAATCTCCCGGGCCCAGCTCTGGCAGTGGATCAAACACGCGGCGGTCCTCGACGACGGCCGCCCTATGACGGCCGCTTTGTACGAGCGTTTCCGTGCTGAAGAGCTTGACCGCCTTCAGTCGGCCGGCGCTGCTGCCGGCCACCTGAGCACCGCGGCCGAGATCCTCGACCAGTTGGTGCTGGCCGCCGATTTTGTCGACTTCCTGACCCTCCGGGCCTACCAGTATCTCGACTAAGGGCCACCCGCAGAAAAGAGGCAGACTATGAACGGTGACACTCGACCACAGGCAGAACTGCTCCGCGATCATTGGGCGAGCGACGCTCGCTGGCAAGGCATTCGGCGCGACTATCAACCCGAGGACGTCTTGCGCTTGCAGCCTAGCCTGCGGCAGGAATTCAGCCTGGCGCGCGCCGGGGCCGAGCGGCTGTGGCACTTGCTGAACACCCAGCCCTACGTGGCGACTTTTGGCGCGCTGACCGGCGCTCAGGCGGTGCAGATGATCAAGGCCGGGCTACAGGCCATTTACCTGAGCGGCTGGCAGGTTGCCGCCGACGCCAACCTGTCCAGCCAGACTTACCCTGACCAGAGCCTGTACCCATCCAACAGTGTGCCTGCGCTCGTTCGGCGTCTCAACAATGCCCTGGTACGCGCCGACCAGGTCAACCGCCTGGAAAACAACGACGCCACCAACTGGTATGCGCCGATCGTGGCCGACGCCGAGGCCGGCTTCGGTGGGCCGCTGCACGCCTTCGAGTTGATGAAATCCATGATCGAGGCGGGCGCAGCTGGCGTGCACTACGAAGACCAACTGGCGGCTGAAAAGAAGTGCGGACACCTGGGTGGCAAGGTGCTCGTGCCCACCTCGCAGTTCATCCGCACCTTGGCCGCGGCGCGGCTAGCGGCCGACGTGCTGGACGTGCCCACGCTGCTCATTGCCCGCACCGATGCCCTCAACGCCACCCTGCTGACGTCTGACATTGATCCGCGTGACCGCGAGTTCACAACGGGTGAGCGCACGGCCGAAGGCTACTACGTGGTCCAGGATGGCATGGAACCGACGCTGGCGCGCAGCCTGGCGTATGCGCCTTACGTCGACATGCTGTGGTTCGAGACCGCGCGCCCTGATCTGGCCGAGGCGCGGCGCTACGCCGAAGCCATCCATGCCCAGTTCCCGGGCAAGCGGCTGGCTTACAATTGTTCGCCCTCGTTCAACTGGAAGCGCCATCTCGACGAAGCCACCACAGCCAAGTTCCAGCAGGAGCTCGGCGCCATGGGCTACACGTTCCAGTTCATCACGCTCGCCGGCTGGCACAGCCTGAACTTCCACACTTTCCATTTGGCGCACGATTACGGCCAGCGAGGGATGAGCGCTTACGTGGAGCTCCAGCAGGCCGAGTTTGAGGCCGAACGGCATGGTTATACGGCCACTAAGCATCAGCGCGAGGCCGGCACGAGCTATTTTGACAACGTTCTGCTGACCGTCACTGGCGGTCAGGCCTCGACGGCGGCGCTGAAAGGCTCGACCGAATCCGAGCAGTTCCAGGGCATGCCGGCCGACCTGCGGCAGTCCGTTTCTGCTGGCTGATCCCGACCCCGGCGGCGATTTTCTGCCAACCAAGCGGCGGTGAGGCTGATCGTCTCACCGCCGCTTTCTGCTTCTCTTGTTGGCGGTGCCACTCCACGATACAATCATTTCACATAGCGAACCGTGAGTTCACATTATGCCGCGATCAGCCGCGTATCCAGGCACACAGGCTGTGCAGCGCGCAGTGGCACTGCTGAAGTCCTTTAACGATGCGACCCCCGAGTGGGGCCTGTCGGACCTGGCGCGGTCAGCCGGCCTGAACAAAACGACGACTTACCGGTTGCTGGCCGCGCTGGAGGCCGAGGGAATGCTCATGCGCAATGTCCAGACTGACGGTTATCGCCTTGGCCCGGCCGCGATCGCGCTGGGGGGCCAGGCCCTGCGGACAAACGATCTCAGGGCCGCGGGGCACGGCGAGTTGATTGCGCTGGCCCAGGCGACGCAGGAGACTGCCACCCTCGAGATTCTCGACGGTGGCCAGGTGCTCATCCTGGACGAGGTCATGGGCGCCCATGTGCTCGGCAACGTCCAATCATTGGGCACGCGCTGGCCCGCTCACGCCACGTCGACGGGCAAAATCCTGCTGGCCTACCTGCCGGAAGGCGAGCGCGAAGTCCTCCTCGCCAGTGGATTGCTCCGCTGCACCCACCATACCCTGACGAGCCCCGCGGCGCTGCGCCGTGCCTTCATTCGAGCGCGGCGGCAGGGTTACGCCGTGGCCCGCGAGGAGCTGGAAGCAGGCTTTGTCGCCCTGGCAGCGCCTGTGCGCAACTTCTCGGGGCAAGTAGTGGCCGCGGTCAGCGTGGGCGGGCCGCGCCTGCGGCTGACGGCAGCGCGCTTGTCTCAGTTGAGACAAGTCGTTTGCGCGACCGCTGCGCGAATATCGGGCCGGCTGGGATTCTAGAGCCGGCCGAACACAGCCGGGCTCAGCTGCGGCCAGCGCAGGCCAGTGAATGAGGTGGTGATCCGGCGAGCGCCTGCCTCCGGCACGAGCTTGATCGTCGCTGATCGCCACGCGAGCCACGAAACGCTGGAGGCGGCAGATGAGGCGCCGCTAGAGCGGATGGTGGCGGCCGCGCTCGGTTGGTGTCGCGCCCGGAATCTGGACTTGATGATCCTCCACGCCAGCGAAGCCGGAAAGCCGCCCTGCGCGGCGCCGGGGTTCAAGCCGAGTACCCACATGGGGCTGTTTCTGCCGGAG
>JADLEU010000345.1 GCA_020845955.1 Anaerolineales bacterium | reverse complement strand
CACTATTACCGCCTGGCACACCTGGCCGACCTCGGCCTGGCGCCGCGCCTGGCGCGCATGCCGTTCTCCATCAAGGTGCTGCTCGAAGCGCTCCTGCGCAACTGCGACAACCACCTGGTGACCGAGGCCGACGTCAAGCGGTTGGCCCGCTGGGATCCGGCCAACCCGGCCGCGGCCGAATTGCCCTTCATGCCGGCGCGGGTCATCATGCAGGACTTCACTGGCGTGCCCTGCATCGTCGACCTGGCTGCCATGCGCGACGCCGTGCGCCAGCTGGGCGGCGACCCGGGCAAGATCAACCCCCAGGTGCTGGTGGACCTGGTCATCGACCACTCGGTGCAGGTCGACTACTTCGGCAGCGAGCTGGCGCTGGCCCGCAACGCCGAGGTCGAGTTCGCCCGCAACCGCGAGCGCTACGAGTTCCTGCGTTGGGGGGCGTCGGCCTTCAACGACCTGCGCATCGTCCCGCCCGCCACCGGCATCGTCCACCAGGTCAACCTCGAATACCTGGCCCGCGGCGTGCTGACCAAGCCCGACGCCGACAACACCCTGCTGGCGCTGCCCGATACCCTGGTGGGCACCGACTCGCACACCACCATGATCAACGGGCTGGGCGTGCTCGGCTGGGGCGTGGGCGGCATCGAGGCCGAGGCCGTCATGCTCGGCCAGCCGCTCTACATGCTCACCCCGCAGGTCGTCGGCTTCAAGCTCCACGGGCAATTGCGCGACGGGGTGACCGCCACCGACCTGACGCTCACGGTGGTGCAGATGCTGCGCCAGAAGGGCGTGGTCGACAAGTTCGTTGAGTTCTACGGCCGCGGGCTGTCGTCCATGTCGCTGCCCGATCGCGCCACCATTGCCAACATGGCCCCCGAGTTCGGCGCGACCATGGGCTTCTTCCCCACCGACGACGAGACGCTCCGCTATCTGCGGCGCACCGGCCGCGTCCAGGCCGCCGAGCTGTTGGAGGTCTACGCCAAGGCCCAGGGCCTGTTCCGCACCGACGACATGCCCGACCCCGAGTTCACCAGCGCCTTGGAACTCGACCTGGGCAGCGTCGAGCCGAGCCTGGCCGGGCCCAAGCGCCCGCAAGACCGCGTGCCCCTGCGCGAGCTCAAAACCGCCTTCCGCCAGTCGCTGCGCGCGCCGGTCACCGAGCGCGGCTTTGGGCTCGACGACGAGCGCCTCAAGCGCAGCGTCACCCTGCCCGAGAACGGCCACAGCGTGCAGATGCGCCACGGCGCGGTGGTCATCGCCGCCATCACCTCCTGCACCAACACCAGCAACCCCTCGGTGATGGTCGGCGCCGGCCTGCTGGCCAAAAAGGCAGTCGAGGCCGGGCTCAAGATCCAGCCCTACGTCAAGACCAGTTTGGCCCCTGGCTCGAAGGTCGTGCGCGATTACCTCGTCAAATCCGGCACGCTGCCCTACCTCGAGCAGCTCGGCTTCTACATCGTCGGCTACGGCTGCACAACGTGTATCGGAAATTCCGGTCCCCTCCCTGAAGCCGTCGCCGAAGCCGTCCGCGCGGGCGACCTGGTCTCCGCCGCCGTCATCTCGGGCAACCGCAACTTCGAGGGCCGCGTGCACCCGCTGGTCAAGGCCAACTTCCTGGCCTCGCCGCCGCTGGTGGTGGCCTACGCCCTGGCAGGCACCACCGACATCGACCTGACCACCGAGCCGCTGGGCCAGGGCACGAACGGCCAACCCGTCTATCTCCGCGACATCTGGCCCACCCAGCAGGAGATCGCCGACACCATCGCGGCCTCGATCGAGTCGGAGATGTTCGCCAAGCGCTATGCCAACGTCTTCCTCGAGAACAAGATGTGGAACGACATCTCGCTCAGCGGCGGCGAGTTGTACCAGTGGGATCCCGGCAGCACCTACATCCGCCGGCCGCCGTTCTTCAGCGGAATGACGCTCACGCCCGATCCGCTCACCGAGATCCGCGGGGCGCGCGTGCTGGGCGTGTTCGGCGACAGCATTACCACCGACCACATCTCGCCGGCCGGCAACATCGCCCAGGACAGCCCCGCCGGGCGCTACCTGGTGGAGCAGGGCGTCAAGCCGCGCGACTTCAACCAGTACGGCACGCGCCGCGGCAACCACGAGGTCATGATGCGCGGCACCTTCGCCAACATCCGCATCAAGAATCTGCTGCTGGGCGGCGAGGAGGGTGGCTACACGCTGCACCTGCCCGACGGGGCCAGGCTGTCCATCTTCGACGCCGCGGTGCGCTACCGCCAGGAAGACACGCCCCTCATCATCCTGGCCGGCAAGGAATACGGCACCGGCTCCAGCCGCGACTGGGCCGCCAAGGGCACGCTGCTGCTGGGCGTGCGCGCCGTCATCGCCGAGAGCTTCGAGCGCATCCACCGCAGCAACCTGGTCGGCATGGGCGTGCTGCCGCTGGTCTTCCAGCCCGGCGAGAACGCACACAGCCTGGGGCTGACCGGGCGCGAAGAATACGACATCCTCGGCATCCAGGACGGCCTGACGCCCCGCGAGACGCTGACGGTGCGCGCCACGGCCGATGACGGCAGCGTCAAGACCTTCCAGGTCGTCGCCCGGCTCGACAGCCCGGTGGAGGTCGACTACTACCGCAACGGCGGCATCCTGCCCACCGTGCTGCGCAACCTGGTGAGGCAGCAGGCGGGCTGACACCGGCGCCCAAGTCACGGCGCCACCCCCGGGCGGCCAGGCCACCACCCTGGCCGCCTTCCGTTTCGGTCCAGACCCCCACCATCCAGACCCTAAAGGTCTTCCAGACCTCTAGGGTCTTCTCCGGATTGTGACATCTGTCAGCCAAAGCCAGCCCTTTCGCCGGTTACGCGGGAGCGGCGCGGCGGCTATGCTTACCTTGACGCGCACTACGCACTGCGCACCGGCTGTCTGTCGGAATCAAGCCGATGGACTGTCGCCCCGAGGGGAACTGGGCGGAGCAGCCCGTGTAACGTTGCAGGCCGCGACGCCGCCGCTTTCACCTCGTCCGGCTCTGATGGCCCAACTCGCCTCCCCCCACCGCGTTTGAGCCGTCATCCGGCCGGGCCAGCCGGGTGAGGCGCACCGCGGCCGGGCGGCCTGTCTGTCCAGGCCAGGAGGTAATGCGATGAAACGGGCCACATTGCTGGGATGGGGTATCGTGATCT
>JADLEU010000344.1 GCA_020845955.1 Anaerolineales bacterium | reverse complement strand
TCAACCCGATCAACCAGGCGGCCAACAGTGCGGTTTGAGGAATAATGGTCTGGCCCCAATCGCGTGCCAGGTCGCGTTCGGGCACCCCGTCCCAATCCAGGGGTCCCAACAGGTCCAGGCTACGCATCGCCACCGGACAGTCGCGGACGAAGCGCGGCAAGGCGGCGCGTTCCCGCCTGTCAACGACATTTAGATTTGTGCATGGCGACAATTAGAAGTGTGCATGGCGGATACGGGTAGCGCCGGTTGTCTGGGTAGTGATCACCACCTGTGAACACACTTCTGCTGAACCGCTTTGCTTCGCGGGAGCGTCTTCCCCGAGGCCCGGCCGGTCAAGGGCGGTGTTTCCGCCGCGCGGAATAAATCGGGGGTGTGAACGGCGCGAGCGAACCCCCTGGCCCTTGCATTTTCAGGGGGTTCGCTCGCGCCGCCCCCGGCTTTATGCCAAGCGGTCGTGACCCTTGAGCCGGTTGGGCCGCAGGGAGCACAATCGCCCGCGAAAAGCGGTTCAGTCGGCGGCTTCAACACACGATAGTGGTTCATGCGGGTTCCGGCGTCGTTGGCTGACGTTGAGCGCGCCCCGCCTCTTCGGCACGACGGCTGGTGATCTCCTTTCCGAATTCGATGATGAGACTGTGGTGCACCACCCGGTCGATGGCCGCGGCCGTGGTCATGGGGTCCTTGAAGATCTGATCCCATTCGGAGAAGACCAGGTTGGAGGTAATGACCACGCTGCGCCGTTCGTAGCGTTCGGCCAGCAGGGTAAAGAGCACCTCCATTTCCTCGCGGCTTTGCTGGACATACCCCAGGTCGTCGAGGATCAGGACCTCAAAGCGATCCAGGCGGCGCAGTTCGCGGTCAAGCTCGAGGTCGCGCTTGGCCCGCAGCAGGTGGCCGACCAGGCGGTAGGTGGGCGTGAAGAGCACGTGCCGCTCGCGTTGGACGAGTTCGAAGCCCACGGCGGCAACAAAGTGCGTTTTACCACGGCCGGGCAAACCGAAGATGAGCAGATTCTCGGCGCGGTCGACGAAGTCCCCGGCGCACAGATTGGGTAAGAGCCGCTGGATGCGCAGCGGCAGGCGCTTGTGCTCGAAGGTGGCCAGGGTCTTGTCGGCCGGCAGGTGGGCTTCTTTCACCAGACGCTCGATGCGGCGCTGGCGGCGGCCATCGTATTCCTGTTCGAGCAACTCACAGCCGAAGGCTTCCAGCGACCACGCTTCGCATCCTGTTGGGCTTTGCGCACCACCTCCCCCACGACCTGGGCCGCGGTGGTCAGGCGCAGGGCCCGCCGGCGCACCTGGAGGGTCTCAAGTGAGGTCATCGTGCACCGCCCGATCCAGGAGTTGATCGTATTCGGCCAGGTTCACCGTGCCGGGTTGCAGGGCCGGCGCCGTGGCCGCGGCAGACGGCATGCGCGCCGCCACGGTGGTGTCATCCCAGGCGCCGGGCGTGGCCAGCACCTCCTCCAGCACCGCGGCCACCTCGCACTCTGACCCGACCGCGGCCAGCTTGAGCACCCGCCAATAGGCTAAATCCGCCCGGCGCGGCGAGAAGCGCTGCTGCAATGCTTCCCACGCCTTCCGGAAAACGGCGCGTGGGAACAGATCGTCGCGGTAGCGGTAGTCGCGGAAGCCACCGGGCTTGCGCAGGAGTGTGTCGATCACGTGCCGGTAGTTGACCTGATGGCGCTTCAGACCGATCAAGCGCGGGAAGGTGTCCACACATTGGTTGGCATACCAGATCTCGATCTGCCATTCGGAGATGCGAGCTGTGACCAGCTTGCCAATCAGGCCGCTGGGCACCGAGTAGACGTTATTGAGCACCCGGATGGTGCCGCCAGCACTGACGCGTGGGCGGATTTCGTGTTGATCGGACAGCAGGCCCATCGTCAAGGGCCGCATCACGGCCAGTTCTTCCGCCAGGCGCGCCCGCCGCAGAGCATTGCGCTTGTCCAGCAGTTGCCACAGAAAGCGTTCGTAATCGAGCGGATCGGGGAAGTCCCGGCTGCCGCGCAACCACAAGTGCTGGTCCACCGCTCGCTTGAAGGCGCCGTTCGCCGCTTCGATGTCGCCATTCTCGTTGGGCGCGGCCACGTGAATGGTGCGCGCTTGCATGCCAAAATGCGCCAGGAGTTGCAGGTAATCGGCGTTGTAGCCGCGCGCCGCCACGGATTGTTCGCGCGCCTCCGGGCCGAGTTGGTGGGTGGCGGCCGTGGTGTTGTCGGTTTGGTGGATGGCCGGCACATGGCCTAACTGGGCCAACGCGCTTTGCAGACCCAGGCGGATGGCCAGCAGCGATTCCGATTGCGCCACCCGCCCCCACTCCCAATTGGAATAGGGCAGCACACTGTGGATCAAGAGATGGGGAAACGCCTGGCCGCTAACGGTAATGCCCAGGCTGTTCAGCCAGGTTCCATCGGTTTGCAGCACCTCGCCGGGGCGGTGATCCTGTTCCAGCGCCACCACCTTCTCGCTGTGGAGCGCGCGCCAGGTGCTCACATGCCGCTGCAACGTCCTCAGTTGGCCCTCCTGATACACGCCCGGCCGGTGCTCACTCAACCACTCGAACAGCGTTGTGGCGCTCAATTCAGGCGCTTCCTGCAGCATCCGTTCTAATTCGGCCCAATCGGCAGCAAACGGATCATCGCGGGTCCGATAGGCCCGGGGCCGTTTCAACTCGCTGGGCAGCCGGCCGAGGCGCTCGTATTTGCTCACTGTGTTGCGGCTGCCTAAATTGGCCTTGGCCGCGGCCTGTTGTTGGGTCCGGCCCTTGCTGCGTTCGGTCACACCTGCCCCACCGTCAGGTGCGGGTGACAATCCTCACCTGAGCGTCGGTACTGGTCATCGGGCATCTCTCCATTTCGGGAGAGGTATATGTTTACCGGGTTCTGGCCGGATACTTGCACAGCTGACGGGCGATGAACATCACGGACCTGCTGGCTGAAAACAAGCGCTTGCGCGCCGAGAACCAGCAACTTCGATTCGAGAAGGCGGCTTTGGAGAAACGCGTCGCGCGCTTGGAAGCCGAGCTTCAGACGCTCAAGGAGC
>JADLEU010000343.1 GCA_020845955.1 Anaerolineales bacterium | reverse complement strand
GCTCAGCCGGGTGACGGGGGACTGTGTTTTCGCGCCAAAGGCCTTGACCGCGTCTTCGACGCGGATGGCTAAGGTCAGTTCCATTTCAATCTCCTCCCCCGGCCAGCGCTGCTGGCTGCCGGCGGGGCGCATGGCCGCCCGGTGTTCGGGCAAGCCGGTGGGCCAGCGCAGCGGGTCAAGCGCGATCGTGCACATGGGGTCCTCCCACCGATTAACGAACACGGGCCATGAGCTTCAACTCCGCGCTCACGGCCCGCTCAAGGCAGGGTAGGCAATAAAAAAGGCCGTGGGCGCTGGTTGCGCCCACGGCCTGGAGGTCCGTTCGTGGAACCGGTCTACTCCGGGCAACAGGCACAATCCGGCAAGGCGATCTTCGCGAAACCGCTTGGAGTGCGAAGCAGGGCATCATTCATGCTGACAAACATTGCCATCGGTCGTGCTGCGCCCGTTCCTTTCATAGACTTCCGGCAGTCTACCACACGGCCGCGCGCGAAGTCAATACCACGTACCAGAATTGCGATCCACCGGAAATTTGCATAATCAGACCCTCAAAGGCCCGCACCTAGCGGGTCTTGCGCCTGCGCCGAAGCCACAGCGCCAGCCCGACCGGCCCCCCAACAAGCAGCAACAGCCCGCACAGCAGCGCGCCGGCGATGGCGGCCAGGGCCAGCCCCGTGCGCATGGGGTCCTGGCGCGGCTGCGCCTCGACCGCCAGGAAGGTCGTGCGCTCGATGGGCGCGCCGCCGTCAGCGCGGCGCCTACGCTCATCCCCGAGCGGCTCCCTGGCATCGCGCTAGCGCTTGATCAGCGGTAGATAAGCCTCGTGCGTGATCAGTTCCACCGCGCCAATGTCGCAGGCCAGCGAGCCGTCGTTCCCGGCGTCGCGCGGGCGCGCCAGGTTGCGGGCATCGTAGGAGGGCGTGGCGCAGCCGAGACCCAGCGGAATGACGTCCAGCACCGGGCCCAGTGGGTGGGGCAGGTGCACCAGTACCCCGTGCGCCGGGTCGGCCTGCAGGCCGGTCGCGATGGCCGTGCCGATGCCGCCGGCCAGCACCTGGTCGCCGGCGGTCGTGGGGCAGCCGCCGGCCGAACCGTCCTGGCCAAGCAGGTTGTGGCCCAGGCTGGCGTGCAAGGACGTATCAGCGGTGTTGGTGTAGCAGTTTGATTGTCCCGGGCTGGTGTTGCCGGCCAGGATGCTGCTGCCCAGGTTGGTCAGCGAGGCATCCTCGGTGGCCACGCCCCCGCCTGTGACACTGGCGTTGTTGAGCGTGATCGTGGTATGGATCAGCGTGGCCGAGCTGCCGTAGTTGTTGTGCAGGCCCCCGCCCAGGCGGGCGCTGTTGCCGCTGATCGTGCTGTTGCGGATTTCCAGGAGGCTGCCGCCGTTGAAGATGCCGCCGCCCAGGTCCCCGCTCACGTTGCCAGGCCCGATGGTGCTCTGGTTAATTTTCGTAATCGCGCCGGCGAGCGCTGCCAGGCCGCCGCCGCTGAAGCCGGGCGCCGTGTGGTTGTCGCGCAGCACGCTGTAGTTGAGCGTCAGCAGGCTGCCGTCGTTGCGGATGCCGCCGCCGGCATCCTCGGCCAACCCGCCCCGGATCGTGACGCCCTGGATCACGATGTGCACCCCTGGCTGGATGTGCAGCATGCGGTCGAGGCCATTACCGTCCAGCACCGTCCGCCCGGCGCCATTGCCCAGCAGGATCACGTCGGTGCGCAAGTCCAGGTCACCCGTGTTGCTCAGGTCCTCGCCGGTCCCGGCCCGGGCCAGCGTGAAGGCGCCGTCCAGGTCGAAGACGATGACCGACAGGTCGGGGTCGGCATTGGCCGCGATGATGGCTTCGCGCAGCGAGCAAGGAGCGCTGTCGCAGTTGTAAGGCGGGGGCGTGTCCTCCAGCGTCGTCACCCGGTACGCCCAGCCCCGGCTGCGGGCCAGGATGGCCGGGGCGCGGCTCGACCAGAAGTTGTGCGCCGTCACCTCGGCGTGCGGCATGTCGTTGTCCTGGTAGACCGAGCTGAACGTCGAAAGGTCGAACTGGGCCGGCGTCTCCAGCGCGTAGCCCTGGGCCACGTGGCAGCCGCGGCAGTACGGCCTGGCGACCTCGGTGTACAGCGCTCGGTCGGCGTCGCTGCCGTTGAAGGCCGCGGGGAGGTAGCCGTCGTCGAGTGTCCTAGTCGGCGTGTACACGGCGTCGACGCCGCCATACCAGCCGTCGATCAGCGCCTTGATCTTTAGGTCCGGAAAGGAGTTGTAGACGAAGGCGTTCAGCCGGCGCAGCACCTCTTCCTGGTCGGCGCGCGTGTAGCCGGGCTCGGTGCTGTAGGCGAACGAGCCGGCGTCGAAGGGCAAGAAGCTGGCGCCGCTGACGGCGTTGCTGCCGGCGTCGTAGGTGCCGCCGTGGCAGGGCAGGCACAGGTGCGGCAGGGCCTTGTCGCCCTGGCTGTCGAGCGCCACCTGCTGGAGCAGCGCCCCGGCGACGTCGTAGATGTAGAACATGACGTCGTTCGGGTTGCCTTCGTTGAGATAGTTGTAGACCATGGCCACGGTCGGGAGCGCGCGGGCGCCGGCCACGGCATCCTGCACCGCGAGGTCGGCCGGCGCGGCGGCGCCCAGACCGTGATTGACAACGTAACAGGCGGTGAAGGCGAACTCCTCGCGGCAGTGCATCTCACGGCCAAAGCCCAGGTCGGCCGCGTTATAGTAGCGGGCCTCGGCGGTGTTGGTGGTGTTGGGAAAATACTGCGCGTACCAATCGGCGAAGGTGGCTGGCGCCCAAATAGCGGCGTAGTACTCGCCTGCCTCCGCCAGGCTGCCGATGCCCTTGCGGCTGAGATAGGGGTTGACGGGGTAGGGGTACGCGGCAGCCCCGGCCGCGGCTGCCGCCAGCCCCAGGCCCAGGCAGGCCAGGCCCAGCAGGCGAAACAACCACGCGCGCTTGCGCATAACGCCTCCGGCAATGGGTTCCTTCGACCCTTCAGCATAGCAGAAATCCGGTCGCCGGGACATAGGCCGCGGCCGGCGTAAGCAGGGCCGTTTGAGGACTGGGGAGGCGCCTTTCAGCCGCGATGTCGGTCGCGCCGGCACCCCATCGCGCCTGCAAGGCGCTCCTACAAAGGGCGATGGGTTGTGGGAGTGGCTTCCGGCCGCGATGCCGGCCAAGCGCAAAGCCGGCTTCACTCTGGGAGCCGGCTTTGAGAGACGTCCCAAGCGAGCCTAGTCAGGACCCAGGATCTGCACGATCTCCGATTCGCCGTCGCCGATGATCTGGCGGAAGCGCTTGGCCCACTCGATGGCCTCCTCCAGCGACTTGGCCCGGATGACGGCGAAGCCGCCCATCAATTCCTTGGCCTCGACGAAGGGGCCGTCGGTGACGCTGAACTTGCCGCCTGACAGCCGCACGCGCGTGCCCTTCGGGTTGACCGAGCCGGTCGTGACCAGCGCGCCGGCCTGCGTCGCTTCCTGGATGAAGCTGCCGACTGCCGCCATGAGCGCCTCGGTGGGCGGGGGCGAGGCCTCCGGGCTCGGATCGGTGGCATAGACGAGGAATTGCATGGCGCTCTCTCCTTTTATGGTGAGCCAGGCCGTCACGCTGCTGCTTGGCTGGCTCGGTTGGTTGTCACACTCAATAGTCGTTCGGCCGGGCGCCCAATCGACACTTCAGACCCGGCCCGCGCGCAGGTCGTCGATGGCCTTGGCAATGCGCCGCTGGCGGGTCTCGGGCGCCTTGGCGCCCTCGATCGACAGCACGATCCGGCGCTTGTTGCTGTACGACAGCCCGTCGAAGAAGCGCTGCGCCTTGGCGCTGCGGCCGAGGGCCTCGGCGAAGTCGGGCGGCACGACCACCTCGCGCGGCGCGGTGTCGAGCTCCAGGTCGACGTCGATCTCGTCGCCGGCGGCGATGCCGGACGCCTCGCGGTGCTCGGCGGCGACGCCGAGCATGTAGACCCCGCCCATCACGGCCACGGTATTGCGGTAGGTGTAGCCGTTGATCGTCACGCGCACGGGCGGCCGCTTGCCCGCCCCCAGGCGCTCGACGACTTCCGCCGGGACTTCAAAGCCAGTAGACGTCTTGCCGCTCAGGAGTAACTTGGTGCGGAATTTCATGGGGCCTCCACAGGTCCTTTTAGAGTAGTCGTCCAGGCTGGCTCGAAATCGACGCCGGCGGCACGGCTGGCAGAGGCCGCCCAAGTGGGCGGGGCACGACCAAGGGCCGGCAAGCGCGCCCCGCGAAGCGCGGGCACGGGCGCCGCCCAGCCAACTAGAGCTGGCGCGCGGCGCCGCAACATAACGAACCACGGCCTTCGCGTGCGCGGCCCGCGGTCGCGTCAGCCGGCCAATTCGGCCAGCCGGCGTTCGAGAAAGCGCCGCTCGGGCGCCTGCTGGGTGAGGCTGAGCGCGCGTTCGTAGGCCTCACGCGCCTCGGCGGTCCGGCCCAGCCGCCGGTACAGGTCGGCCCGCGCCGCGTGGGCGAGGTGGTAGCCGTCCAGAGCGCCGCGAGCCAGGATGGCATCGATCAGCCTAAGCCCGGCCTCTGGGCCGTCGTGCATGGCTACCGCCACCGCTCGGTTGAGGTCCACGACGGGCGAGGGCTGCGCCCGCGCCAACTGATCGTACAGGGCCACAATCGTCGCCCAATCTGTGGCGGCTGCGCTGGGCGCCTGGGCATGGACCGCGACGATGGCCGCCTGCAAGCCAAAGCGGCCCGCGCGGCCGGACGCGAAGGCCCGCTCGACCAGCGCCCTCCCTGCGGCGATCAACGCCCGGTCCCACAGCGACCGGTCTTGCGCCTCCAGGGGCACGAGGTCGCCTGCGGGCGAAGTCCGCGCCGCGCGGCGGGCCTCGTGCAGGAGCATCAGGGCCAGCAGGCCCAGCACCTCGGGCTCGGGCAGCAGCTCGGCCAGCAGCCGCCCCAGGCGGATGGCCTCCCCCGAGAGGTCGGCGCGCGTCAGCGCCTCGCCGGCGGAGGCCGAGTATCCCTCGTTGAACACAAGGTAGACCACCTGGAGCACGGTGTCCAACCGCTCAGGCAGCTCGGCCAGGGCCGGCACCTGGTAGGGGATGCGCGCGGCGCGGATCTTGGCCTTGGCGCGCACGATGCGCTGGGCTAGCGTGGCCGGGGCCGTCAGGTATGCGCGGGCGATCTCTTCGGTCGAGAGCCCACAGACCTCGCGCAGCGTCAGCGCCGCGCGCGCGTCGGGGGCCAGGGCCGGGTGGCAGCAGGTAAAGATCAGCCGCAGGCGGTCGTCCTCGACCTCGTCGGCCTCCCAGCCGGCCGGGTCGGTGGCGGCGCCGCCAAAGCGTTCGGCGATGACGGCCCGCGAGGCGTCGAACCGGGCGCGCCGGCGCAGTTTGTCGATGGCGCGGAAGCGGCCGGCCGAAACGAGCCAGGCCCGCGGATTGGCCGGCAGGCCGGCGCGCGGCCACTGCGCCAGGGCGGCGGCGAAGGCGTCCTGCAGCGCCTCTTCCGCCAGGTCGAAGTCGCCCAACAGGCGGATCAGGGTGGCCAAGATGCGGCGCGACTCGGTTTGGTAGACCGCTTCCACGGTCGCGCGCCACTGCTCGCCGGCGTTGCTCATCGGGGCATCCATTGGATCAGAGCGTCAAGCATAACACACGCACCCGGGTGGGTTACAATCGGCGCCTCTGGCGTGCTGAGCGGGTTAGGATGTGATCGATGGTGCGTTCGCTGCTGATCTTGTTTGGGCTGCCCGGCGCTGGCAAGTCCTACGTTGGTCGGGCCCTGCGTGACGCCTTTGGCTATCACCTGCACGAAGCCGACGACGACATCCCCGAGGACTATCGCCGGCTGGTGGCTGCCGGCCAGGTGGTTTCCGAAGAGCGCCGCGACGCGTATCATCGCCTGCTGCTCGACCGGCTGGAGGGGCTGCGCGCCAACCACCCCCGGCTGGCGGTGGCCGTGCCGCTGCTGCGCGACCGGCATCGCCGCTGGCTGGCCGAGCGCTTCCCCGAGGCGCGGTTTGCTCTGGTGCAGTGCGCGCCCGGCCCGTGGGCGGCGCGGCTGGCGGGGCGCACGCATACCGTCAGCCTGGACTATGCCCGCGCGGTCAGCGCCCTCTACGAGCCGCCAACCCTCCCGCACGTCGTTGTGGACGACAGCGCCGAGGGCGATGAGGCGCTGCGGGCGCAGTTGGCCCGCTGGCTGGGCCAACCGCCCGCCTGATACGGGCTGCCGGCCCGCGACCGGCAGCCGGTTAACGTAGCCGGCCCGCCGCGCGACAGGCACGCGGCGGGCCGGCGGCTGGCCTCAAGCCAGAGGTCCGTCAGCGCTGCTGGACCGTTCTATTATCGGCGTTCGCCGCCGGCCGGTTCCTTGACGTCTTCCCAGGCGTGCCGCACGGCGGCTTTGAACTCGTCCCAGGCGCTGTTGGGATAGCGGCGTTCCCATTCGCGGCGCGCCTCCGGCTCAAGCCGGTCCCAGCCCCACCCGCGATAGCGCGCATCGTTGCGCAGGCTGCGGCCGTATTCGTAGGCCGGGCGGTAGGTCTCGAAGGAGTGGCTGGTGGTGCCGTAGATCGTGCGGTGATGCTGGCGATAGCTCTCCATGATGTCGCTGGCGTTCTCTGGGTTGGACGATAAGGCCGTGTTGCCCAGCGCGTGAGCGCCGGAGGCCACGTTGTAGGCGCGGTGCTCTTCGGCCACCTGCTCGGCGGTGTAGGGCTCCGACCTTGGGTTGTAGCCGGTCCAGCCGCGGCGGCGCCAATCCTCGGCGCGGCGCTCAATGTCGACCGCGTAGTGGCGGCGCATCACGTCCTGCACCTGGTTTTCCATGTTGTCGTTGACGCGCACTGTCACCAGCGCGCCGCCGCGGCGCACGCCCTCGGCGTAGTACTGCGCTTTGGTCTCGGGGATGCCCATACCGGCGAGCGCGCCCAGCAGGCCGCCGCCCATCGCGCCCACGGCCGAGCCTACCCGTCCGGTCAGGGCGCTGCCCAGCGGGCCGGCCGCCAGCACCGGGCCGATGCCCGGGATGACCAGCGCGCCCAGGCCCGCCAGCAGCCCCGCTAAGCCGCCCAGCACGGCGCCAGTCGCCGCACCGGCTGACGGCGCGGTGGTCTTGCCCCAATCGGCGCGGTTCAAAGCCTGCCCGTATTCTCCAGACGCGTCGTGCGCCACTAAGCTGATCTCACTGTGCGCGAGCCCCAGGTCGCCTAGAGCGCGCACCGCGGCATGCGCATGGTCCAGGCTGTCGAACAACCCTGCGATTGTCTTCATTTCCTAATCTCCTCGTTCAATTTCGTCAATTGCCGCTTTACGACCACTTCTCATCAGACTCTAGCAACAAGCCGGTCATTTGGCTGTCAGTGAAACTCGCAACAGGTTGTAGGATTTTGCAGGGGATCAACGCTGGTCCCAGGCTGACATCTGGGTAGCCAGCGCGAATCGCGATGTGCCTACCGGACAATTGGGCCTATAATTCCCAGACACGCTGATGCCGCCGGGGCCGCACTGTCAAGAGGAGGGCAGCATGCCAAAGTCTGGACGCGTTTTGATCACTGTCGTCTGCGTGCTTCTAGGCGCCTTTGGGGCCATCCGCATTGCCAGCGGCCAGCCCATGGCTCAAACCGGGCCGGTGGTCATCGCTCATGAGACCCAGGACGGGAACGTCCGCGAGATCACCGCGCCCGAGGCCTCCAGCCTGGGGGAGGCGCCGCGGCAACCCAGCATCAGCTTCATCGATTCGCCGTCGGCCACCTGCTATCAGCCCGACCCGGTCCAGGATGCCTGTTACCTGAACTGGTACTACATGTCGGTCGATGCCAACCCCAGCTACATGACGATGATGACCGTCACCGTCAATGCCATCGGTCCAGTCGTGCGGGTGGCGGGGTTTTTTCAAACCTCGATGTATATTCCCTATAACATGCTCGGCCAGGGAATCCGGTTGCCGTGTGGGCCGCTGGGAGCGGGCGGCAACCCGGCGCTGGGCAACGCCTACAGTTGGACGATCAACGCCCAAGATAGTGGCAACCTGAAAAGCGCCAACTACGGCACGACCTATTGCCCGGCCTATACGCCCTAGGCGCGCCAGGCAACCAACCCTATGGCAGCTTACTTTCTCGGGCGGCGCGCGCGCGTCCTGATCAGAGGCCTGGCCGCCGTCCTGGCCCTCCTGGCCGGCATGGTCGTCAATCAGCAAACGGGCGAGGCCCCGGCAACTGAACCGGCGGCCCAAGTGCGAGCACCCGTGCCGGGGCCGGCTGCCGTCAGCCAACTCCCGGTACTGGCCGCCGGCGCGCAGGCGGCGCCGGCGAGCGCGACGCTCGCGGTCGTATCGCCCACCTGCCGCCTGCCGGTGCCGAACACGGCGACGTGCTACATTGGTTGGCCCTACCTGTACGCGGAGGCGGCCGGGCCGGGTCAATACATGATCACGATGACGGTGAGCATCGACGACCAGCTCCGGGCCTACGTCGGGGGATTTTTCCAAAGCTCCATGTATATTCCCAACGATATGCTCGCGCCCGGCTTCAGGGTCGCGTGCGGGGCGCCAGGCGCCGGCGGCATTCCCGAATTGGGCGCCAGCTACCGCTTCTTGATCCAGGGGCGCGCTACCGGGGGTGGGCCCGTGGCGGAGGCCAGCGGGACAGTGAGCTGCCCGGCCGACATCGTGCACCTGCGCCTGCCCATGCTTTCCCGCCCGTGAGGGAGACAGGAGGGGATGCGCTAGGTTGCTTGCGAAGGAAGGCACAAGGCATGTCGAAACCGGCCGGCATCGTCCAGAACACTGATTCGCGAGAAATCATCCCGCCTCGTGGCCGTGCACGCCGGCCATCAGCAGCCCCAGCGCGGCCGGCGTAGCCTGGCCGCGCGGCAGGACGGCCATGATGGCGCCTTCGTAGATGACGGCGATGCGGTCGGAGAGGGCTAGGATTTCGTCTAGGTCTTCAGAGATCAGCAGGATGGCGGTGCCGGCGGCGCGCTGGGCCAGCAGCTGCTGGTGGATGTACTCGGTGGCGCCGATGTCCACCCCGCGCGTCGGCTGGGCGGCGATGAGCACGCGCGGCTGGCGCGACAGCTCGCGCGCCAGGATCAGCTTCTGGATGTTGCCGCCCGATAGGTTCTTGAGCGGCGTCTCGAGCCCGGGAGTTTTGACGTTGAAGCGCTGCACCAGCGCGGCGGCCCGCGCGCGCATGGCGTTCGTGTTCAGGACCCCCCAGCGCGCGTAGTTCGGAGCGGCGTGGTCGTGCAGGAACAGGTTTTCCAGCACGCTGAAGTTCTTGATCGCGCCGTCGCGCATGCGCTCTTCGGGGATGTAGGCCTGGCCGGCCAGCAGCCGCTCGCGCGGCGAGGCGTGGGTGACGTCGCGCCCGCCCAGCAGCACGCGCCCGGCCGACACCCTGCGCAGCCCGGCCAGGCACTCGGCCAGCTCGCGCTGGCCATTGCCCGACACCCCGGCCAGCCCCAGGACCTCGCCGGCGTGGATCGCCAGGCTTACCCCGCGCAGCCCCTCGGTGCCGCGGTCGCCCTGCGCGCGCACGCCCTCCAGCGCCAAGCGCACCCCGCCGGTCTGCACCGCCTGCGCCGGCAGCGCCTTCACCTCGCGCCCGACCATGAGCTGGGCCAACTCCTGCCGGCCGACGCTGCCGGCGGCCCGCTCGCCCACCACGTGGCCGTCGCGCAGCACCGTGACGCGCTGGCTGATGGCCAGCACCTCGTGCAGCTTGTGCGAGATGAAGATCAGGGCGTGGCCCTCACCGGCCATGCGCCGCAGTGTGGCGAACAGCCCGTCCACTTCCTGCGGCGTGAGCACGGCGGTGGGTTCGTCCAGGATGATCAGGCTGGCGCCGCGGTAGAGCGCCTTCAGGATCTCGACACGCTGCTGCTCGCCGACGGCGAGCTGCCAGATGTAGGCGCCCGGGTCCACCTTCAGGCCATAGGCTTCCGCCAGCGTGTTGAGGCGCGCGGCGACCACCTTCAGATCCATCTGCGGCTCGCGCGACGAGCGCAGCCCCAGGGCCACGTTCTCGGCCACGGTCAGGGTCGGCACCAGCATGAAGTGCTGATGGATCATGCCGATGCCGGCGCGGATGGCGTCGGCCGGCGAATGGAAGGTGTGCGGCTGCCCATCGATCAGGATTTCGCCGGCATCGGGCGGGTACAGCCCATAGAGCTGGCGCATGAGGGTGCTCTTGCCGGCGCCGTTCTCGCCCAACAGCGCGTGGACCTCGCCGGCGTTCACGTCGAAGTCCACGCCCGCGTTGGCCAGCACGCCCGGGAAGCGCTTGACGATGCCGCGCATCGCGACGCGCTGAATGGCCACGCGCCGCGCGATGGCGCTGGCGGGCGCGGGCGTCAGGCCCGGCGCGGGGGAAGAGGCAGTGGTCAAGGTCGGCATGCGTCCAGGATCAAGTCGCGGTCAGGGTAGCCAGGCTGTGCGTGGGGGCGTTCAGGCGAACGCCCCCACGGCTGCGCTCCTGGCGCAGGGCATTCAATTGAACGCCCCAGATCGATCATCCCGGCGGCCTCCCGGGGCCTAAGGCAGCGGCTTGATGCTGCCGTCCTTGATGCCGGCGATGGCTGCCTCCGCCGCGCTGCGGACGTCGGCCGGCAGGCTGTAGCCGGTGCCATAGGCGATCTTCAGGCCGTCGTTCGACAGGCGCAGGGTGAAGACCTCGCCGCCTAGCGTGCCGGCCTGGTGCTTGGCGATCATGTCCTTGACGACGCCGACCCAATCGTAGACCTGGCTGGCGACCACCAGTTCGGGGGCCAGCGTGGCCTGGTCGGCCTGGGTGCCGAACCACAGCACGCCGCCCTTGTCCTTGGCGGCGCCAATCGAGCCGACCACCGACTGCGACGAGCCGGTCAGGATGTCGGCGCCGGCGGCGATGTGGGTGTTGGCCGCCTCCGTCATCAGCGCCACGTCGGAGAACGAGCCGGTCCAGGTGGCGTTGATCGTGATGCTCGGATCGGTCGCGGCTACGCCGTTCCGGAAGCCGTCGATGTAGGTCTTGGCGTCGCCCACCTCCACCGGCCCGGTGATGCCAATAATCTTGCTCTGGGTCAGCATGGCGGCCATGACGCCGTTGACGTACCCGCCCTCTTCTGCCGCCGCGGTGTAGGCAAAGACGTTGGGCATCCCAAAGGTGTCCACGTTCGTGCCCCAGGCGAAGCTGGTGTCCGGGAAGTCGGGCGCCACTTCCTGAACCGAGGCGCCGTACTGCGAGCCATGGGCGATGACCAGGTCATAGCCCTGGGTGGCATAATCGCGCATGGCGGCGGCGGCGTCGGGCACGTTGAACATGCCTTCCGACCAGGCGAATTCCAGGGCGCTCTCGCCGCCCATTTCGGCCTGCACGGCCTTCATCGCCTGGAACATTGACTGGCTGTAGGCCATGTCGGTGGTGGCGCTGGGCATGACGACCGCGACGCGGAAGGGGCCGCTGGGACTGGTCGTGGCGGTGGCGCCGCCGCAGGCTCCTGCCAGCAGGGCCAGGAGGGTGAGCAGCACGGGGGCGGTTCTCAGATGTTTGCGCATGGTGATCCTCTCCTCTTGAAACAGTATGCGATCCGGCTCACCGCGGCGCGCTCAGGCCCGGGCGTTCAGGCCTCGCCGCGTTCGAAGGGTTTGGCCAGGGCTGCCGGCTGGCGCGTGCGGTTGACGGCCACGGCCAGCGCGGCGATGGTCAGCAGATAGGGCAGCATCACGGCGATATCAGCCTCCATCTCGGGCACCAGCACCTGCATCCACAACTGGAAGGCGTTGACGAAGCTGAAGAGCAGCGCACCCCCCAGCACGCCCAGCGGCCGCCAGCCGCCAAAGTAGACCAGCGCCACGGCGATAAAGCCCTGCCCGCTGGT
Source organism: Anaerolineales bacterium (assembly GCA_020845955.1). Taxonomy (GTDB): domain Bacteria; phylum Chloroflexota; class Anaerolineae; order Anaerolineales; family UBA6663; genus JADLEU01. The sequence goes on along the minus strand of JADLEU010000343.1, from coordinate 8,536 downwards.
CAGGTTCTCTTGAAACAGGTTGGTCAGCGCGATCGACAGCGAGGCGCCGGCAATCCCGGCCAGCACGCCGCCCAGGCCAGTGCAGGCGTAGCGCACGGCGGTAACGTTGACACCTAGCGAGTCGGCGGCGGCCGGTTGCTGGCCCACCGCGCGGATCTTCAGGCCCCAGGTCGTCCTTTCCAGGATGAACCAGGCCAGCGGCACGGCCAGGAAAGCGCCGTAGACCAGCAGGCTGTGCCGGAAGAAGATGTCGCCCAGGATGGGCAGGTCGCCCAGCAGCGGCAGCTTCACTGGCTGGAAGCCGCTGATGGTCTTGACGGTGCCGACGGTGGTGCGGAACAGCAGGCTCGATAGGCCCAGCCCAAACATGTAGAGCCCGATGCCGCTGATGCCCTGCTCGGCCTTGAACGTAATGCTCACCAACGCCATCAGTAGACCCATCAGCAGGCCGACCACGGCGGCGGCCGCCAGTCCCAGCCACAGGCTGCCCGTGTTAAGCGCCACGAAGAAAGCCGAGAAGGCGCCCATCAGCATGATGCCGTCCACGCCCAGGTTGAGCACACCCGAGCGCTGCGCGAAGGTTTCGCCCAGCGCGGCGTACAGGTAGGGCGTGGCCAGGCGGATGCCCGAGAAGGCAATGCCGAGCAGCACTGGCAGCGTGAACAGCTCAGCCACGCTCGCCCTCCTCCGCGGCGCGCGCCGCGGCGCGGCGGGCGGCCTGGCGCCGCGCCACGTAGTCGGACCCGACCACGAACAGCACCACCAATCCAAGGAGGGTGCCGACCAGCGCCGACGGGACCTGCACAGCGCGCTGCATCTTGTCGGCCCCAACCAGCAGGCTGCCGAACAGGAACGAAGCCGGGATGGCGCCCAGCGGGTGCAGTTTTCCGAATAGCGCGGCCACAATGCCCGAGAAGCCATAGCCGCTGGTGATCCCCTCCAGCAGGCGGTGGTGGACGCCCAGCACCTCGACCACGCCCGCCAGCCCGGCGAAGCCGCCCGCCAGAGTGAGTGACAGCATCTGGTAGGCAGGCACCGGGATGCCCGCGTAGCGCGCGGCCTCCGGGCTCTGGCCCACTGCCCGCAGGCGATAGCCGGCGCTGGTGCGCCACAGGAAGAAGTACACGCCCACGGCCAGAACGATGGCCAGGATGGCGCCGGCGTGCAGCAGGGTTTGCGGCACCAGGCGCGGCAGCCAGGCGTGCTGAGGCAGCCGCTCGGATTGGGCGATGAAGGTGCCGGCCGCCACCTCGGCCGGGTCGATCATTGGACCGCCCAGCAGCAGGTTCATCAATTGCAGGGCGATGGCGTTCATCATGACGGTGCTGAGGATTTCGTTGACGCCCAGGCGCGCCTTGAGCAGGCCGGGCACAAAGCCCCAGGCCGCGCCGGCCGCGAAGCCGGCCAGGAGCGTGGCTGGCACCAGCGCCGGGCCGGGCCAGGCCCGAAACGCCAGCGCGAACCAGGTCGCGGCCAGCGCCCCGGCGATGATCTGCCCTTCCGCGCCGATGTTGATGACGTTGGCACGAAAGGCAATAATGATGCCCAGCGCCACCAGCAGCAGGGGCGTCGCTTTGACGGCTGACTGGATCAGGCCGGCCGAGGTGCCCAGCGCGCCGCCGATCAGCGCGGCGTAGGCCTCCAGCGGGTTGGCGCCCAGCATCAGCAGCACCAGCGCGCCGACCAGCAGGGCGGCTGCCACCGCCAGCGCCGGCAGACCCAGCGCCGCTGCAAGATCGCCCCACTGCGGTGGGGCGGAGCGCTTTCTCTGGCGGAGGCTTTGGGAGAGTTGGGACACTGGCGGGCGCGGCTGGGTCACGGTCCATCGGGCACTTCGATCCGCCCGATCTCCGTCCAGGTCTCGGCCTCAACTAAGAAGATCACGCCGGCGGTGTCGCCCAGCGCTAGTGTGCCGCTGTCGGGGCTGAAGGCCGCGCTGCGCCAAGTGTAGCCCAGGACCGGGCCGGCCGCGAACTCGTGCAGCAGGGTGTCGTTGGCCAGGTCCCACACCGCCAGCATGTTGGACTCGCCGTCCTTGTAACCCCAGACGGCCACGCGCCGGTTGTTGGGGCTGACGGCCGTGTATTCGGGCCCGCCAGCGCCGATGATGAGCGGGTGGCGGCCGAGCAGGAACCCCCCGGCCACGTCCCACAGCTCGAAGCCGGGCGTGGCGTAATCGGCCAGCAGGCGGCGCGTGTCGGGGCTGAGGGCGAATTCGGTGACGGTGGGGATGCGGAACGAACGTTGCAGCCCCAGCGTGCTCGTGTTCCACTCGTGCACGCGGCCCTGCCACTGCGTCACCGAGACCAGCGTGCGCCCGTCGAGCGTAAAGCCAACGGCGGTGACGTAGCTGTCGGACAGGTCGGCGGTCTGAAAGGTGGCGCGCAGCTCGTCGGTGGGCAGATCCCACAGTCGCACCTGGAAGCGCTCGCCCGTGGCCAGCAGGGAGCTGTCGGGGTTGAGGGCCACGCTCTGGAAGCTCTCGGCCGGCGCGTCGCGCTGCTCGAACTCCAGGATGCCTTCGGGCCAGGTATAGACGCTGACCCCAGTGCCGCCCGGCTGAATGACCGCAGCGTATTGTCCGCTGAGGGCCGCGAGCGTGCTGCCGGCCGCGGCCGGGATCAGCGCGATCTCGTCCCCGCTGGCCGCGTTGTAGAAGCGCAGGCCGGCGGCAGTGCTGGCGGCCAGCGTCGTCCCATCCGGCGACCAGGCTAGGCGCCAGGCGTGATCGTGGGGCACGGCCTCGCCGGCGGCGCTGTCGGGTGTGGCCGTGACGGCGGGCACCGCCATCACGGCGGCCACCGCGTCCAGCGCCGGGCCGGGCTTCCAGCTCGGCAGGCCGGCGACGCCGCTGGCGGCCGTGGCGGCCGCGCCGCTGCAGACATCCATCACCACCAGGTCGGGCAGCGCTGCGGTGACGGCGCGCAGGTAGGCCAGGTAGCGTCCGTTAGCCGACCACTGCGGCGCGCTCAGTCCCTCCTGGCCAAAGGCCAGCTCGCGCTGCTCGAGTACGCGCGGGTTGGCGCCGCCGGCCTCGGCCACCGTGAGCCACTCGGTCGAACCGGTGATGTTGTTCTGGGCATCGAAGTGCAGCTCGGTGGCCAGGAAGGCCAACTGCTGCCCGTTGGGCGAGTAGGCCAAGGGATGGACATAGGTCTGATCGCCGAAGAGGCGCTCGCGCTCCGCGCCGTCGAGGCTGAGCGTGTAGATCTGCTGCGGCCCGGCCTGACCGCCCGATTTCACCAGCAGCCGGCTGCCATCGGGCGTCCACTGCTGGACGAAGTCGTTGAGCACACCGGATTCGATGCGGGTCAGGTTGGCGCCGTCGGGGGCGACGGTGTAGATCCGATACTGGTTATTGAGCGCGGGGTCGAGCGGCGCCTGGAAGGCCAGCCGCGTGCTGTCGAGCGACCAGACCGGTCCCCACGCCAGCGCCGTGTCGCCAGACACGCTGGCCGCCTGCCCGGTATCAACGTCGATCACGTAGACGCCCTCTTCGGCGCCTTCCACTGCCAGGTAGCGGCCGTCGGGCGACCAGCGCGGGCTGGGGTCGATGTCGAGGGCGAAGTCGATGGGCAAGACAGTCTCATCCGCGCCGTCGAAGCCAACCACGCGCAGGTCATAGGGCCGCGCCTCGTCGCCGGTCTCGGTCAGGTAGGCGAGCCGCTGCCCATCGGGCGACCAGCTTGGGGCCAGGGCGCCCAGCACGAACTCGGCCGTCTGGCTGCCGTCGGCCCGGGCGACATAGATGGACGTGCCCAGCCCATCACCACGGGCGGCGGTGTAGCTCAAGCTGATGGCCTCGGCCAGATCCACGCCGCTGGGCGCGCACGGATCGGCCGGCGGCGGCGCCAGGGTAGGCAGGGCGGTGGGCGGCGGGGTGGCCGTGGGGGGCAAGGTGCTGGTGGGCAGGGCAGGCGCCTCGGTCGCCGCCGCGGTGGGCGGGGCAGTCGCACTGGCCGGAACTGGACTGTTGGAGGCCGCGGCTGGCGGCGTATCGCTGGCCGAAGGAGCGGCCGTGGGGCGGCCGCCGCAGGCGGCGCCGAGCAGCAAGGCGGCCGCCGCCAGGGATCGTACGAGTCTGGGTTGCATCTCCTCGCTCCTCCTCGATCGGCTGCGGTGGCGTGGGACGACTCTAACCCCGGTTGGCTAGGACCGCAAGGCTGCCAGGACCCCCCCCCCCGGCCAACCCCCATAATGCTCGTTGGATCTTCAGGGTATACTCGTAGCCAACGTTACCCCGAGAGGCTCCCATGGAATTTCGCGAAGTCGTCAAACGGCGCCGCATGGTGCGCCACTTCACCGTCCAGCCGGTGGCGCCCGAAGCCATCGACCGCATCCTCGATCTGGCCCAGCACGCTCCCAGCGCCGGGTACACGCAGGGCCAGTCCTTCATCCGCGTCACCCGCCCAGAGCTGAAGCGCGCCATCGCCGACCTGTGCGGCGAGCGCCACTACGTCGCGGGCGGCTTCGACCCCTTCATCTCCGAAGCGCCGGTGCTCGTCATCCCCTGCACCAGCGAGGCCGCCTATCACCGCCGCTACCAGGAGCCCGACAAGGTGCGCGACGATGGCACTGAGATTGAGTGGCCGGTGCCCTACTGGTTCATGGACATCGGCTGCGCCGTGATGGTGGTGCTGCTGGCGGCGGTGGACGAGGGACTGGCGGCGGCCTTCGCGGGCGCCTACGACCTCGGCGCGCTGCGCGCGCTGCTCAACATCCCGGCCGAGGTGACGCCCGTGGGCGTCATCGCTATCGGCCACCGCGCGCCCGACCGGCGCTCGCCCTCGCTCAAGCGCGGCCGCCGGCCGCGGGCCGAAGCGGTGCGGGAGGAGGGGTGGTGAGAGAAGTGTGGGCGTGTGGGTGCGTCAGGGTGAGCATCGCCGCAGGGCCGATGCTGTCGCGCCAGCCGGGCCCAAAACAAAAGGCCGGCTTAGACCTCTGACCTCTACTCCGCCGGAAAGCCCGCGTTGACCCACGCGCCGAAGCCCCCGCGCAGCGCAGCCACGTCGTCGAAGCCGTGGTCCATCAGGATCAGCGCCGCCCGGGCGCTCGACTCTTCAGCCGGTCAGGTGCAGTAGGTGATGACGGGCGCGGCCGGATCAAGCTCAACCAGCCGCGCCGCGATCTCGGCCAGCGGGATGTTCAAGGCGCCGGGGACGTGGCCGACGGCATAGGCGTCGGCATCGCGCACGTCGATGAACAGGGCGCTGCCGGTGTCGTAGGCCGTCTTGGCCTCCGCCAGCTCAACCCGCGCGGCCTCGCCCGGCGCCAGCACGGCGGCGGGCGTTTCGGCCGGGCCGCTGGAGATGAGCAGCAGCACCATAGCGGCCAGCAGCGCGATCCCGGCGACCATCAGCAAGAGGGCGAGCTGGCGCGGGCGGTTGGTGGCGGGCATGGACCCAGGATACACCAAAGCGCGCGGGAGCCCAAGATGAACGCCAGGTACAACGTCTGGATTGAGAACAAGAAATCTGTTGTCTTGAGCAAGTGGCGTCTGGATCTGCTCCAGGCCGCCGAGCAGGGAGGCACGCTTGCGAAGGCGGCGCACAAGATGGGTGTGTCGGAGAGCACCGCGCGCAAGAAGATCCGCGAGATCCAAGCTGCGGCGGGCTTCGAGGTGCTCGAAGCGCGGACCGCCGCGGACGGCCGCAAGACCCTCCGGCTAACGCCGCGCGACCGCAAGCTGGCGGACCAGTTTTCCAGGTTCTCGGCCGGGCTGGATGAGGAGATTGCCCAGCGCTATCGCGCCGCGTTTGGAAAGTAGCCCGCCGGTTTTCCGCCGTGTGGCCGCTGGCTGAGTGTTTGGACCGCCCCTGGCGGTCTTTTTTTGTTGTGCGTCTTGCATGGGCGTTAGCCCAGGACCGGCTTATGTGCAGTCGGGCTGACGGATGTAACCACAATTCTTGACAAGTGTCACCAATAGGCCGGCTGGCTATTGACTCTTTCTGAAAGATCAGTAGGCTATTTCTGAAATAGGGTGCCATTGTTTCAGCGCCACCCGCTGGTATGCGTGAAATCAGCTAAGCAGCACCCCAGCCTCGTGGATGTCGCCCGGCACGCCGGCGTCTCGGCCTCCACCGCCTCGCGCGTGCTCAATCGCTCCACGGCCGTCAACGCAGACGCCCGGGCGCGGGTGCTGGCGGCCGCCGCCGCGCTAGGCTATACCCTGGTTCCACGCGCCTTGCCCGCCGCGCGCCAAAACGCGGTAGCGCTGTTGCTCCCCGATATCCTCAACCCCTATTTTGCCGAGGTGGTCCGTGGCGTGCAGGACGAGATCAACGGCGACGAGTATCTGCCGATCTTGCTCGATACGGTTGAAAGCTCGCTGCGCGAGCGCCAGTTCCTGCGCATGCTCAGCCGCCAACCGGTGCAGGGGGTCATCGTGCTGGGCTCGCGCATCCTGGCCGACGCCGACTTAGGCGATCTGCTTCGCCGCCTGGGCCTGCCCATGGTCTTTATCAACCGCACCTTGCGGCTGCCCAACGTGGCCAATGTGAAGGTGGATTTTGAGGGCGCCACCTATCGCGCTACCCGGCACCTGCTGGATCTGCACCACCACCGGATTGCCTTCCTGCCCGGGCCGCGCGAGTATGAAGTCTCGCTGGCGCGCCGCCACGGCATCGAGCGCGCGCTGGGCGAGGCCGGCCTGGCGCTGTCGGGGGCCTATTGCCTGCCCAGCTATCCGACGACCGATGGCGGCTTTGAGGCGGCCAGCGCGCTGTTGGCGCTGCCCGCGGCCGAACGCCCTTCGGCCATCATCACCTACAACGACTTGATGGCGCTGGGCGTGCTACACGCGGTCCGCGCGCAGGGGCTGAGCGTGCCGGATGACCTGTCGGTGATCGGCATCGACAACATCGCCATGGCCGAGCACGCCAACCCGCCGCTGACCACGATTGCCCAGCCCAAGTACCAGCTCGGCCGGCTGGCCATGAAGACGCTGCGCCGCATGCTCAGCGGCCAGCCGCCGGCCGGCGAAAGCTACATGCTCATCGAAAGCCCGCTGGTGGTGCGCGCTTCCACCGGCCCGGCGCCCGTGGAAGGGGGCTGATCTCGATGGACCCCTGGGATCGTTTCCGCACCGTGGCGCGCGGCGGGCAGGCCGATCGGGTGCCGGTGGCCCTGATCGTCGACAGCCCCTGGCTCCCGGGCTACGCCGGGGTCGACACGCTCGACTTCTTCCTGGATTTCGAGCGCTGGTTCGACATCCATCACGGCCTGTTGGCGCGCTTTCCCGAGGTGGCCTGGATCCCGGGCTACTGGGTGGAGTACGGCATGGCGGTCGAGCCCTCGGCTTTTGGCGCGCGCATCGCCTGGCACCACGACCAGCCGCCGGCCATCGAGCCGCTGCCCGGCGGGGTGCAGCAGTTGCTCAAAGTGCCGCCGCCCGACCCGCAGCTGCACGGGTTGATGCCCTTCGTGCTGCAGCATTACGCCAAGGTCGAACGCCGGCTGCGGGCGGAGGGCACGGGCGTCAAGCTGGTGTGCGCCCGAGGCCCTCTGACCATCACCGGCTGGCTGCTGGGCATGGCCGACATGATGGTAGCGCTGATGGAAGAGCCGCAGGCCATGGCCGAGCTGCTCGATACGGTGACCACCACCATCATCGCCTGGCTGCGGGCGCAGCAGGCCATCCTGCAGGCGCCGGAGGGCATCATGCTTTTGGACGACATGGCCGGCATGATCTCGCCAGCGCTGTTTGACCAGGCCGCCCGCCCCTTCTTCGAACGCATCTTTGCCGCCTTCGACGGCCAGATCAAGATCTACCACAACGACACGCCCTGCCCGCACCTGCTGGCGGCCTTTTCGACCTTAGGGTTCGACGTTTTTAATTTCAGCCACCTCACCGATATCGCCTTGGTGCGGGCGCGCCTGCCCGGCATCGCCCTCATGGGCAACGTGGCTCCGCTCGAGCGGATGGCGATGGGGCCGGCTGGCGAAGTGCAGGCCGCCGCGCTCGACTGCCTGCGCAAGACGGGCGGGCGCGGGTTGATCCTTTCGGCCGGCGGGGGCGTCAGCCCGGGCACGCCGGCCTCCGCGGTCGATGCCCTGGTTTCCGCTCGCGACGCGTTTGAAGCCGAAGCCGCGCCGGCCGTTCCGGGCGCCTGAAGCGCTGCTCGTTTGGGTTTGACGCTGGCCGGCTGATCGAAGGAGGGAACTATCACGACACGCAATTACCCGTCCCCGCCCAATCCATCTTTACGTTGCCTCGAGGAGAGAAAAATGCTGACACACGTACGCCGCTTTGCGCTGGTGCTGGTCGCCCTGACGATCGTCCTCAGCGCCTGTACCACCCCTACCGCGACGCCGTCGGCCACCTCCGCGCCCGCGACGGCGGTCGAGGTTCAGCCGACGACCGCGCCTACCACGGCGCCTGAGCAGCCGACCGCGGCGCCCGCGCCGACGGAGGTCCCGGCCGCAACCTACAACGAAGCGCCGATGCTGGCCGCCCTGGTGGCCAGCGGCGACCTGCCCCCGGTGGAAGAACGCCTGCCGGTTGAGCCGCTGGTGGTCGAGACCGTGGAAGGCATCG
>JADLEU010000342.1 GCA_020845955.1 Anaerolineales bacterium | reverse complement strand
TCGAAATCCTTGAGCATACCGCTGGCATATTGCTCTCGAAAATAACGATGGCGCCGCTTGCCGCTGGAAGTCTTGGTCAACGTGCCTTCGCGCACGAGCACCACATCCTGGAGATTAAACCCCAGGTGCTCGAATACCCGCCCGCGGATTGCGCTGCAGATCTCATCCGCAGTGTGGGTTGTAGCGTCGCGGACTTCCGTGACGAGCACGATCCGCTGCGTCCCATCACGCTCGCTGTCCACTCCAAAAGCAGCGAAACTACCAGGGCGCAGGCCGGGCACCTCCAGCAGAATCGGCTCAAAGTCACTTGGGTCTAGCTTGACGCCGCGGACGTTGATCCGCTCGCGGACCCGGCCGGCCCAAAACAATTCGCCGTCCCGCAGGTAGCCTAGATCGCCGGTGCGCAGCCAGTCGCCAAACAAGGCGCGCTGGGTGGCAGCCGCATCACGCAGGTAGCCGGACATGCGCGAGGGCGTCTGCAGGGCGATCTCACCGATGTGACCATCTGGAAGCGGCCGCCCCGAAGGCGCGAGGATGGCAAGGCGCAGGTTCGGATGGCCGCGGCCGCAGCTCACGAAGGTGGGGCTGCCGCTGGCGCCGTTCGCCTCCACCGGCAGCGCGATCTGGCGCGTGATCAAGGCCGCCGGGTCCACGTGCTCGACCAAGACTGGCCTACCCGGGGCGGTGAAGGTCGCTCCGCCAATATTCTCGGCGCACCCGAAATTAGTCTTGAGCGCCTCGAAGCGCACCCCGTGCGGTGCGAAACGCCGGTGAAAGGCCAGCATCGTCGCGTAGTGAATCCGTTCGGCCGCGCTCCACCACGCGCGGACATGATCCAGCCGAAGGCTCGCGGCTTCGTCTTCGCGCACACGCTGCGCGGCCAGGGCAAAGCCGAAGTTGGGCGACCAGGTGGTGGTGGCGCCGGTTGCCTGGAGTGACTGCAGCCACAAGGCCGGACGCTTAATGAAGCTGGTCGGGCTGAGCATGACCAGCGGGATGCCGTAGGTCAGGCACAGCAGGAAGTTGTTCACCAAGCCCATGTCATGGTACATCGGCGTCCAGTTCAGGCACACGTCGTCGACGCCGAGGCCCATGGCCGCGTACATGCCCTTTAAGGCCGCCAAAACGGCCCGGTGCTGCCAGACGCAGACGCGCGGCATGCCGGTGGTGCCCGAAGTGAGCTGCATGGCCGCCACATCGCCGCCGGCAGCCGCCGGGGCAGGCGCCTGGGCCTGTCCCGGCAGGGAGAGCTCAGTTGATCCGAAAACAAAGCGCGTCCGTTTGTGCCCTTTCTCCAGGTCGGCGCGCAGACCGGCCAGCGACTCGTCGCCGACCAGCAGGCGGGGCTTGGTCTTCTGGATGATGCGAGTAATGACCTGGGTGAGGGTAGAAAAGGCAGCCTGGGCCTGCAGTGAAGGGGGAGCGATAAGCAGCGGCACGGCGCCCATGAGCAGGCAGGCCAGGACCGTGCTGGCGCTGAGCTCCCCACTGGGCAGCACGATCAGACAAACGTCGCCCCGTTCCAGTCCGAGTTCAGCCAGCGCGGCCGCGTGCCGGGCAGCCTGTTGGTAGACGTGCGCAAACGTCTGCCAGGCGTAGTCGCCCTGGTCGGTATAGAAGGCGAGCGCCCGTCTATCGGGTTCGGCTTGCAGCCGGGCGGCAAACGCAAACTGCAAAGATGGATGGTCCCTCAACATGGAGCGAAATCCTTTCAGTGGCTTGCAACAAGCGGGGGCCGGGCTAGGCTGCCCGTTTACGCTCGATAAAGGCCTTGATGGCCGCGATCGACTGGAAGTTCTCCGGCGTCATCTCGCCGTCGTCGACGGTCAGCTTGAACTCCTGCTCGACAAACGCAATCAACTGGAACAAGGTCAGCGAGTCCAGCAGCCCAGAGCTGATCAGCGACTCGCCGGCCTGGATGCGTTTGCGCTTGCCCACTAGTAGTTCGGTGGTGATGTACTGCTCGATCTGCTCTTCGATACTCATCGCGCACTGCCCTCTCCGCTATGGATGGTTTGATCGCCAGGAATCGTGGCGCCTGCGCCAGGCTTACTGCGCCGGGCTGCCCGCCTTGCGATGATCCGTGAAACGGCGGCTCTTCAAGTCGAAGCGCGGTAACACGCCGAATGGCACGGGCTGCACCGACACGCGCAAACCGAGCGCTTCGCGGATCTCCTTGGCGACGGCGGCGGCCACCGCCTCCGGCGCTGCGGCCCGCACCTCGATGCGGACTTCCATCGTATCGAGCTGGGATTGCCGGTCAACGTCTACGGCGAACTCACCGACTTCCGTGAAGCGGCGCACGACATTCTCCACCGCGCTTGGAAACACGTTGATGCCACGCACGATCAGGACGTCGTCCACTCGGCCGGCTACGCCGCCGTCCAGCCGCCAGTAGGTCCGCCCGCACTCACAGTCCGTCGTGCTCAGAGCCACCCGGTCACCTGTCCGGTAACGGATGACGGGCATACCTGTCCGCCCCAGATTCGTGAGCACCAACTCGCCCGCGTGGGCGTGCGTGCCAGTCACCGGATCGATCACCTCGACAATAAATTCACCCTCGTTGACGTGCAGTCCAGCCTGGGCCTGGCACTCGAACCCCCAGGCCCCCACCTCCGTGGCGCCGGCATGATCAAAGCACCTGGCGCCCCAGGCCGTCTCAATCCGCTGGCGCGTGCTGGGAATTCCAGCGCCCGGCTCGCCCGCATGAATGGTGGTCTGCACGCTCGACTGGCTGATATCCACCCCTTCCTGCTCGGCCACCTCGGCTAAGTGCAAAGCATAGGTCGGCGTGCAGACCAGCACGGTGATCTCGTTCGTGACGATTGCTCGGATCCGCTGGAAGGACGACATGCCCCCGCCGGGGATGGCCAGCGAGCCGATCAGGCGCGCGCCGTCGTACGCGGCCCAAAAGCCGATGAAGGGACCGAACGAAAAGGCAAAGAAGATCCGGTCGCGTGGTGTCACGCCGGCCGCCCGATACACGGTCGCCCAGCACCGCGCCCACCAGTCCCAGCTCTTCGGCGTATCCAGGCAGCGCAGCGGGTCGCCGGTCGTGCCAGAGGTGTTGTGGATTCGGATGTACGCCTCGCGCGGGAAGGTCAGGTTTGACCCGTATGGTGGCTGGGCCGCCTGATCCGCTGACAGCTCGGACTTCGTTGTGAACGGCAGCCGGTAAAGGTCAGACAGGCTGCGCAGGTCCTCGGGACGCGCCAGTCCAGCCTGGCCCAACTTGTTCTGGTAGAAGGCGTTACCGCGCAAGATCGGCTTCAGCATGAGCTGCAGCTTCTTGAGCTGGATCTGCTCCAGCGCCTGGCGCCCAAGCGTCTCGAGAAACGGATCGAGATACGTCTCTTCCATGGCTGTGACCTTCCTAGTCATATTCCGGCCGCCCGCGCGTCAGTCAGGTGACGGCAGCCAGTTCCCATCCGACGGGAACTTCTCGTTGATCAGAATAACGGGGCGCCCATTCAAGAAGATGCGGTACATCCGGCTGATGACGTCGGCCGCCTGGAGCTCGGGAACCTGCTGGCGCAATCCGTCGGCCGGCTCTTTGCCGTACCACAAAATCTCTCGATAAGTCTCCAGCCGGCTGTCCAGCAGCATGCGCCCGATGCCGTCGCCCTCGGCCTGGAGCCGCAGACGGATCTTGTCCGGCAGCCGGTCGGGCATGACCAACGACACGGCGTAAGCATAGATACGACGGCTGTAAGCGCCGCGCAGCAGCACTTCGCGAGCGATTACCGGCGTCCGCGGCTCGGCTTCGAGCCAATTGTGCTCGGTCATCAGGCGCCTGGCCTCCTGCCGCAAGCGGACGATCTGCAGCGGCTCCATGGTATACGCCTCGATGAACTTGGTGACGGTCCCATCGATGACAAGCAGAGCGCGCAGGAACGGGTTGAGGGCGCGCATGTTGACTTGCCTGACGTGATCGGGCCTGGCGGCCTGGGCAACAAAAATGGCCTCGAGGGGATCTGTTTCAATTATCACACCTGAACTCCATCGGATGTTTGGTCCGCGCCGGCTGGCTGCCCGGCGCGAAATCGCCTTGCCCAGCCGGACAATGAGAGAACCATGGACAGCCGGCCAGCGAGGCTACCGCAGCCAGGGGTTAGCCGAACTGGTAGGCGTACAGACCTCGCGCTGGCGAGCGGCTCACAAGTTGCATGAGCACGAGCGGGACCGCCAGGCCGACGACAATGAGCGCCGGCAGCAAGACGCTCGGGTAAGCTAGAACCTGCGGCGCCAGGTGGTAGAGCGCACGTGAGAAATACTCCATGGTGGGCGAATGCACCAGGTAGATGCCGAAGGACTTGCCGCCCAGGCTGCTTACGGCTGGCGCCGCCGGCAGCCGCAGGTCGCTAAAGCCCAGGAAGGCCCAGAGGAACGCCCCGGCGTACAGCGCGTCGACCACAGTCTCCTGCATTTCGAGCGCGGGCTGCCCAGAAAGCCGGACCAACACTTCCCACTCGACAATCCCGAGCGCAAACAGGCACGCCAGGCAAGCCAACGCCAGCCATTTCGTGCGCTCGAAAGCGCGCTTGAAGACCGGCAGTTGAAAACCAAACACCACGCCGAAGCAGAACCAGAAGATGCGGGTCAGGAAGAGCCACCTGGGCAGAAGACTAGCCGCGATGGACCATCCAGGCCAGGCCGCCTGCAGGAGATCGGGGTAATGCACGATGTGGACCAAGAGCTGCAGCAGGCCCGTGACAATCAACAGCAGCTTCCAGTTAGACCGGGCCAAGCGGACAATCAGCGGTGACAGCAGATAGAACTGGATCAGCAGCGGCACGAAGTAATAAGCTGGGTTGACCGAGCCGGTCAGCAGCCACTCGGCGTAGCCGGCCAGGGAAGCGGGCCGGCGGCCCTCCAGCCACAACGCCAGGCCGACCAAGGCCGACCAGAACAGATAAGGAATGATCAGGCTCTTGATCCGGGCGCCGAGGATCTTCCCGTCGACCGAGGTGCGGCTGCGACCCGCGGTGAACGCGACGAAGTACCCCGACACGAACAGGAAAGACGTAATGCTATAGGCGACCAACTGCTCGATAGAGCGCAGGCCAAAGTAGGCGATTGAGCCATAACCCTGGTATACGCTCGCGCTTTCCGGCAGGTACCGGTGCGCCCAGTCGAACATGGCGGTAAAGGTCCAGCCCTCGGCGTGAAACAAGATGACACCAATGATCGCGAGGCCATTCAATAGCAGCAAGCGTTTTGGCATGGTGTTGCGTCGTCCTAGCGTAAGGATCCTTCCGAGGTGTGTCGCTGGCGGTGCGCGCTGACCTCAACTAGCCAAACCATAACCCCGCATCCCCGGTTGCCGATGGCGTCCAGGCAGCGGGCGCGCCTCGCCTACTCGGGCATGGGCAGGTCGTCAATCGAGAGGCTGGCCAATTGCTTGCGGAAGACGTGCCGGTCGTTCTTCTCGACCGTCTCAATGTATTGGCGCATGGCCGCCAGCACCGGCACCTCGCCCCGGTCGTACACCTCGCCCTGCAGCAGCCGCAGGACTTCGATGCGGTGGGTCTCTGAGCGGATGAAGTGCGTAAAAAGCGGCAGCAGCTTGTAGTACAGGCGGATGAACTCGTACCACACCCCCACGCCGGCCCGGATCTTCCGTTCGTATACGCTGAAGTGCTCGGCGCTGAAGTCGCCGGTCTGGAACGACTCGACGATGAACTCGGAGGCGTACTTGGCGCTATACAGCGCAATGCTCACGCCCGAAGAGAAGATCGGGTCCACGAAACGCGCCGCGTCGCCGATCAGCGCCCAGCCGTGGCCGACGAACTTGTCCATGGCGTAGCTGTAGTCGCCCTCGGTCTTGTAGTCATTGGCGCGCACGGCGCCAGCCATCGCCGTGGCCAGGGCCTGGTTGGTCTGGATGTAGTGCTCAAAGTAGGCAGCCGGTTCAGCTTTGTACTGGCGGAAGACCTCCCGCTCGGCCACAATGCCTATCGACGTGATTTTGTCGGTGATCGGGATCTGCCAGGCCCAGCCGCGCTCGACCGGCAGGAAGTAGATGTGGATGAAATCGGCCGTGTCGGGCTGCCCGCGCTGGACGTTCTCGAACCAGGCGTGCACCGCGTACTGGTCGAAGATCGGATCATTGCGCTTCAGCTTGAGCTGCCGGCCGAGCAGCGTCTGCCGGCCGCTGGCATCCACGACCATCTTGGCGCGCAGGTCGACCTCCTGGTCTCCCAGCTTGGCGCGCACGCCCACCGCCCGGTCGCCGTCAAACAAGATCTGCTTCACCTGCACGCCCTGGTAGACCTCGCTGCCCAGCCCCTGCGCGTGCTTGAGCAGCAGCAGGTCTAGCTTGCCCCGGTCCACGTGGTAGGTGTAGGGCTGCTCGATCCCCTCCTGGGGGAATTCGGCGAACACGATGGCCGCCTCCCTGCCGCCGATCTCGTGCCAGGAGGCCCCGTATTTCTTCGGGAAACCTTCGCGCTCCAGGATTGGCAGGAAGCCAATCTCCTTGTAGACCCGCGTGGACGAGGTCACCATTGATTCGCCGACGTGGGGCCGGGGGTGATTCTGGCCTTCCAGGATCACGTTCTGGATCCCCGCCTTCGATAGGTAGCTGCCCATGACGGAACCAGCCGGTCCCCCACCGATGATGATGACGTCGTTCATGATGTTTTCGCTCTCCAGGTTTGCGGGTCAGGCAGAAGGGCCTAGCGGTGCCGGTGCTGATCAAGATAGTCTGCCAGGGCAGAGATGCTCTGGAAATTCTCGATGACGACGTCCTCATCCGGGATCTGGAAACCGAACCGCTCGTCGACAAACGAAACGAGCTGTAGCACACCGAGCGAATCGATGACACCGGTGCCCAGCAAGTCCTCGTCCACGCCAACGGTCGTCGTCCGACCCTTCGCCAGCTCGCGAGTGATGTACTCGGCCAAGATGCTGCTTGTGCTCATGGTCCTTACTCTCCTTAGAAACAGCGTGAGCTCGGGTGGTCGCCGGCTGGGTCGCTTGAGCTCGCGGCTCCCGCCGGTTGACCGTCGTAGCCGCAGCGCGCCGACAGCCGAGCGCGCGAGCCAGGAAAGGAGCGCTCTCCCGGGCCGTTCCGGCGCTGATGTGCGCGGTTC
>JADLEU010000341.1 GCA_020845955.1 Anaerolineales bacterium | reverse complement strand
GCCCGGCGCGTGGACGCCCGTGCCTGGATCGGCCTGGGGTTGCTCATCCTGGCTGGCCTGATCTGGTTGGACGCCGGCGGCTGGCGCGGCAGCGGGCCGACCGCCAACCCGAGCTTGTGGCCGGCGGTCGTGCTGAGCGCCCTGGCGTTGGCGGCCGCGGCCCTGCTGCTGCACGCGGGCCTGGTCCCAGTCGCCGCCCGGCTGTACCCAGCCGCCCGGCTGTACCCAGCCGCCGTCTGCCTGGGGCTGAGCGCGCTGCTGGCCGCCAAGGCCCTGCATAGCCTGTATTGGATCACGATCTGGGACAGCACGTACGATCCGCTGGCGTACATCCTGATCGTCCTGCCCGGCCTGGCCGCGGTCCTGGCCGGGCTCGCCTTGACGCTCAGCCTGGCGGGCCGGGCCAGGGCGATAGGCGTGGAGTATGCGCTGCTGATCCCAGCACTGCTGGTCGCGGTCTCAGCCCTCGGCCAGCGCGTCGATTTCCGCGCGCTCACCGAGGCGCGCGCCGAGCGCGTTCGACAGGCCGTCGAAGCCTACCGGGCCCGCACGGGGCGCTACCCGGCCGATCTGCGGGCGCTGGGCGCATGGCGGCGACTGACGTTGGCGGGGCCGGTGATCCTGGCCGGGCAAGACTGGTGTTATCGCGGCGGCGGCGACTACTACGAGCTGGGCTACGCGACCCGCGCGCACTGGAGCGACCCGCGCCTTGCGGCGCAGCGCTACGCCGCGCAGGGAACGCCGCCGGACCAGCCCGCGCTCTGCGCGGCGGAGATTGACGCCATCCGCGCCAGCGACCCGGCCTACCATGGGGCCTCGCCGGAGTAGGCGCCGGTGTGGGCGCGTGGCGCGGGCGCCGCGCTGCTGCTGGCCCTGCTGCTGGCCGGGTGCGGCCTGGACTTCGACCGGGTGCGCACCCAGGATATCGCCCTGGCCGACCTCGACGGCGACGGCGACCTGGACGCGGTGCTGGCCAACGGCACGGGCGAGGGCGTGGCGCCCGACACCGTCTGTTGGAACGACGGCACGGGCTCCTTCGCCGACAGCGGGCAGCGCCTGGGCCCCTACGACACTCGCAACGTGCTCGCCGCCGACTTCGACGGCGATGGCGACCCCGACGTGATGCTCAACCTGGGCCTGGGGGCCTGGGTCTTGCCCAACCCCGGCTCGGGCCGGCTGGGCGCGGTGCCCACCAGCGGGCGGCTTGACTTCGACCGGCTGACGTTCCATGACCTGGCGGCCGGGGACCTGGACGGCGACGGCGACCTGGACCTGGTGCTGGCCGGCTGCTGCGGCATCGTCGAGTTCGGCAACAACTTCACGAACTGGTACCCGCCGGAGAGCGTGGTGGCGCTGAGTGACGGCCAGGGGCGCTTCAGCGACAGCGGCCAGCGCCTGGGCGAGCTGGGCAGCATGGCCGTGGCGCTGGGCGACGTGGACGGCGACGGCGACCTGGATATCTTTCTGGGAAACGCCACCTCGGTGCGCGACACGCACGGCACCACCCGCCGCGACGAGCCCAACACGGTCTGGCTCAACGACGGGCACGGCCGCTTTGCCGACAGCGGCCAGCGCCTGGGCCGGGCCGAGACTTACGCCGTGGCGCTGGGCGATGTGGACAGCGACGGCGACCTGGACGCCTGGGCCGGCAACCGCGGCGCCGACGAGGTGTGGCTTAACGGCGGCACCGGGCGGTTCGTCGACAGCGGGCAGGCGCTGGGCAGCGGCCAGACGCGCTTCGCCGCGCTGGCCGACCTGGACGGCGACGGCGACCTGGACGCGCTGGCGGCCGGCGCCGAGGCCGCTACCGCCTGGCGCAACGACGGCGCGGGCCGCTTCACGGCCCACCGGCCCGCGCTGAACTATGCCGACGACTGCGCCGTGGCTCTTGGCGACGTGAACGGCGACGGCGCGCCCGACGTCGTGGCCGGCTGCCTCGAGCGCGAGGTGCGGGCCTGGCTCAACGACGGCGCGGGTGGGTTTGAGGCGCGGTGACGATCACGCGACTGTACTCAGCCGCGTCGGCTGTCCTTAGCCGCGTCGCCAGTCGCTCTAACGCGCCACGAAAGGCAGGTACACGCGCGGGAGGTAGGGCGCGTCCTCGACCAGAATGTCGAGCGCGGCGGTGTTATCGCCGGGCGTGTCCTCGAACTCGGCCGGGCTGACCGCGGCGGTGTGCGTCAGGGCGCCGGCCGCGGCCGGCACGTAGGTCAGCGCCACGGTGGCCGAGTGCCCCGCTCGCAGGCGGCCCAGCACGCAGACCACCGGTTCGCTGCCGCTGCAGGCGCCCTGGCTGGGGGCGGCTGAGGCCAGCTCGGCCGCGGCGCTGAGCGTGCTGGTCAGCGTCACGCCGGCCGAGTCCAGGCTGCCGGTGTTGGTGACGGTCAGGGTGTAGGCCAGCGGCAGCGTGGCCGTGGCCGGGCTGGGCGGCGCCGCGATCGTCACCTGCAGATCGGTCGAGAGCGGCAGCGCCCACAGCTCGGTGCCATTGGCCGGGGTGTAGGCCTGAAAGTAGAGATAGCCACCCGAGGCCGTGAAGCCGGCCGGGTTGCTGTGCTGGCCGCCTGACGCCAGGTCGGCCAGCGGCTCGGTGCCGGCGAAGGCGCCGTCGCTCACCCAGGCCTCGCGCCCGCTCGCGCCGTCGTTGGCCGCAAACACCAGCCGGCCGTTGACGTTGGCCAGGTCGGTCGGGTAGCCGCTGTCTGGGCCGGGCCAGAGATCACGCACCTGGTTTACGCCGAGGGCGGTCGCCTTCCACAGCTCGCAGCCGTCCACCGGCTCGCAATAGCGGAAGAAGAGCGCATCGCCTACGGCCACGGGGTCACCCAGCAGCGCGTCATCGGTGCCGGGGCCCAGCTCGGCCACCTGGTGGGTGTCGGCGCCGTCGCTCCACCACAGTTCACGGCCGGTGGCCGGCAGCTCGGCCAGGAAGAACACGCCGGCCTCGCCGGAATAGAAACTGTAGGGCGAGGAGCTGCCCGCCGGGTCGATGTCGGCCACCAGCGTGGCGGTGTAGCCGTCGGTCTGCCACAGCTCTTGGTCGCCGTCGCCGGCGTGCCCGGCAAAGTAGCCGCGTTGGCCCACCACGCCCAGCTCGTAGGAATAGCTGCTGTCCGGGCCAGGCACCAGGTCAACCACCTGGCGCGTGCCGGCCGGGGTGCCGTCGGTGGCCCACCATTCGCCGCCGCTCTGGCCGTCGTCGGCGTTGAACAGCGCCAGGTCGCCCAGGGCGTATAAATCGGAGTAACTCGAGCTGGCGGCGCCGCTGTAGATGTCGCGCAGCAGCAGGGTGCCGCCCACGGTGCCGTCGCTCACCCACGGCTCGCCGCCATGCGCCTCGGTGAAGGCCATGAACACCACCCGGCCGTTGACGAGCACGCCACCCTCCGGGCCGCTGCCGTTGGGCCCGGGGTTGAGATCGGCCAGCGGCGCGGTACCGCCCCGCGTGCCGTCGCTGAGCCACAGCTCTTCGCCGATAGCGCCGTCGTCGGCCTCGAACAGGGCGCGGCCATCGCCCAGCCCGAAGAAGTCGCCATAGGTGGAGCTGGTGGGGCCCGAGTACAGGTCGCCCAGGGCCAGCGTGCCGGCCAGGGTGCCGTCGCTCGACCAGGGCTCATAGCCGGTCGTGCTGCTGTAAACCGTGAAGAAGAGCCGGCCGGCGCCAGCGCCAGTGAGGTCATCGAGGCGGGTGTCACCGATATCAGGCGCGATGTTCTTGATTTGCGCCACGGCAGTGCCATTGGTGGCCCACAGCTCGGCGCCGGTCTGGCCGTCGTTGGCGACGATGGCCAAGGCGCCGGCGATAAGGAAGAAACCGGATGGACTGGAGCTGCCGGGGCCGGGGTTGAGATCGACGACCTGGCTGACGGTCGTGCCGTTGAAGCGATAGAGCTCGCTGCCGCTGCTGCCGTCGGTGGCGCTGAAGAACAGGCTGCCCAGGCCGCGCACCAGGTTCCGGGGTTCCGACGCGCCGGAAGGGTTGATGTCTTCCAGCAGCACGGTGCCCGTGATGGTCCCGTCGCTGGTCCACAGCTCTTTGCCATGCGCACCGTCGTCGGCGCTGAAGTACAGCTGGCCCAGCCGGTTCACCAGAAAGCCGGGGAAGGAACCGAAGGTGCCCGGGTTGATGTCGGCCAGCCGATACGTGCCGGCCGGGGTGCCGTCGCTCACGTACAGCTCTCGGCCGCTGCCGCCGTCGTCGGCGGTGAAGTACAGCTTCCCGCCCATGGCCGTCAGATCTCCGGGAGACGCGTAGCCGGCGCCAGGATTGAGGTCCTCGACCATGAGCGTGTTGGTCACCGTGCCGTCGGTGACCCACAGCTCGCGGCCAAAGCTGTCGCCCCCGTTGGCGCTGAAGAACAGCAGCCCACCGGCCTCGGTGAAGTCGCGCGGGCGGCCGCTGGCGTTGACGCCCGACGCGGTGGGGCTGAGGACCTTGAAGCGATAGGTGCCGGCCGGGGCGCCGTCGCTCACCCACAGCTCGTCGCCGGCGGCGTCGCGGGCGCTGAACCACAGCCGCCCATCGTATTCGACCGGCGTTTCGATGTTGGCGCCGTCTGGGCCGGGGTAGAGGTCTTCGACCAGCACGGTGCCGCCGGGCGTGCCGTCGGTCTTCCACAGCTCTTCGCCGTACTGGTCTTGATCGTCGGCCGCGAAGTACAGCTCGCCGTTATATTCGACGAAGTTGTCGGGGCGCGCCCCTTCCGGGCCAGCCGCGATTTCGAGCAGGCGCTGCGTGCCGGTCGAGGTGCCGTCGCTGGCCCACAGCTCCAGGCCGCTGGCGCCGTCGTCGCCGGGGAAGATGATCTGGCCGTTGAAGGCCGCCAGCGGATAGGTCAGGCCGCCGGCGCCGCCGGGGTTGAGGTCCTTGACCAGGGTGGTGCCGCCGGAGGTGCCGTCGCTCTTGTACAGCTCGCGGCCGAGCTCGGTAGTGGCGGCACAAAAGAAGAGATTGCCGCTCAGTTCAACGAAACCGTCGGGGTTGGAGCTGACCGGCTCGCCGGGAGTGATCTCTTGCACCAGGAAGGGCGCTCCAAAACCGGCCGCCGCCAGGCGGGCGCGCGGCGGGCGCGCCGACCCCAGCGCGCCGCCGGCGCTGGCAGGAGCGGCCGGACCGAGGCTGCCGGCGAGCAGGGCGGTGATAACCAGGCAGGGGAACAGGATCGAGCGCGGGCGCATGGCGGACCTCCAGTAGGCGGGTAACGGCTAAGCTGGCACCAGCATAGGCGCGGCCGGGGTCCAGCGCATCGGGAGCGGTTCCCTATTTTGCGCGGGGCGGTGCCTATGTTAGCGGAGGACGCAGTACGGCCCTTGACGGCCGCCGCAAACCCACGTAGCATGTCGCATGGCGACATGTCGCCACGCGCTATACTCATCACGGAGACGCGCATGGTTCCAGCCAATCTCGACGACCAGCTTCCCCTGACCGAAGCCACCTTCTTCATCCTGCTGAGCCTGGCGCCAGCCCAGAAGCACGGCTATGCCATTCTCAAGGACGTCGAGGCGCTCAGCGAGGGCCGCGTGCGGCTCAGCACCGGCACGCTGTACGGCGCGCTGAAGCGTCTGTTGGACCAGGGCTGGATCGAGCGCGTGGACGACGCCGAGGCAGGCGAGGGCGGGCGGCCGCGCAAGGCCTATCAGCTCACGCACCTGGGCCGGCGGCTGTTGGAGGCCGAGACGGGGCGCGTCGAACGGCTGGCGCGCGCGGCCCGGCTGCGCGTGGTCAACAAGGCGGCCTGAGCGCGGGCACAGCCTGGCGCTCACCCCCGTCGCTAGCGCCCCTGGCGGAGCCTTTCCTTAATTACTTACTGGCGGAGCGCCCGGCGTAGGACTTGTCCTACAGCTTAAATAGGCACTCGGCCTACACGAATCCACGCTGTTTTCCTTAGTGTCCGTTACGCCACAGTCTTATAATGTAGGGAGGCCCACCCCTGCCCGGGCGGATGGCACCTAGGCACTCGGATCGTACGACTGACGCCGGAGACCCTCCGATGACGCCCCTTCGCATCCTGCATCTGGAAGACAACGCTCACGACGCCGAGCTGGTGCGTAGCCAGTTGGGCACGGCCGGGCCGGACCTGGACGGAGCCGAGCCGGCGATCGTCGTCGTGGACAGCCGCGCCGGCTTCGAGGCCGCCCTGGCCGCCGGCGGGTGGGGGCTGATCCTGGCCGACTACGGCCTGTCGGCCTACGACGGCCTCCGCGCGCTCACGGCCGCCCAGGCGGCGCTGCCCGAGACGCCCTTCATTTTCGTCACCGGCGACCTGGGCGAGGAGCGCGCCATCGAGGCGCTGCAGCAGGGCGCCACCGATTACGTGCTCAAGGCGCGCCTGAGCCGGCTGGTCCCCACCGTGCGCCGCGCGCTGCGCGAGGCCAGCGACCGCGCCGAGCGGGTGCGGGCCGAGGCCGAAGCGCAGGCCGAGCGCGAGCGGCTGCGCGTGACCCTGGGCAGCATCGGCGACGCCGTCATCGCCACCGACACCGCCGCGCGCGTCACGTTTATGAACGCCGTGGCCGAGGCGTTGACCGGCTGGACCCAGGCCGGCGCGGCCGGCCAGCCGATCGCGGACGTTTTCCGCATCATCAACGAGCACACCCGCGCCACGGTCGAGAGCCCCGCCGAGCGCGTGCTGCGCGAGGGCGTCATCGCCGGGCTGGCCAACCACACCCTGCTCATCGCCCGCGACGGCAGCGAGATCCCCATCGACGACAGCGGCGCGCCCATCCGCGACGCGCACGGCCAGACGCTGGGCGTGGTGCTGGTGTTCCGCGACATCCGCGAGCGCAAGGCCGCCGAGGCCGCCCTGGGCGCCAGCGAGGAGCGCTACCGCACCCTAGTGGAAACGCACAGCGCCATCGTTTGGGCCGCCGATGCGGCCGGGCAGGTGGCTCAGCCTCAGCCACAATGGGAGGCCTTCACCGGCCAGGCCTGGCCCGCCTATCGCGGCAGCGGCTGGCTCGCGATGGTCCACCCCGACGAGCGCGAGGCGCTGGGGGCGCGCTGGGCCGCGGCCGTGGCCGCCGGCGAGCCGTTGGAGCTCTTTGGCCGCCTGTGGAATGCGGCCAGCAACAGCTATTCCTTCTTCGAAGCGCGCGCCGCGCCTCTGCGGCGGGCCGGCGGCCAGGTGCGCGAATGGATCGGCACGTTCACCGACGTGAACGCGCGCAAGCTGGCCGAGGCGGCGTTGGCGGCTCAGGCCCGCCGGCAGGCCGTGGTAGCGGGCATGAGCCAGCGGGCGCTGGCGGCGGGCAGCGACTTGCAGGAGTTGCTCGACACCACCGTGCGCGAACTGGCCGCCACGCTGGGGGTGGAGTTCTGTAAGGTGCTCGAACTGCTGCCCGGCGGCGAGCAGATGCGCCTGCGGGCGGGCGTGGGTTGGCAGCCGGGGCTGGTGGGCAGCCAAACGGTTTCGGCGGCGCGCGAGCTGCAAGCCGGTTACGCGCTGGAAGCCGGGGCGCCGGTCGTGGTGGAAGACCTGCGCAGCGAAACGCGCTTTGGCCGCCCGCCCTTTCTGGAGGCCCACGGGGTGATCAGCGGGCTGAGCGTCGCCATACCGGGGCCCGATCGGCCGTGGGGCGTGCTGGGCGCGCACACGGCCACCCGGCGCGCCTTCACGCCCGACGACGTCAACTTCGTGCAGAGCGCCGCCAACGTGCTGGGCGAGGCCCTGGCGCGCCAGGCCGTGGAAGGCGATCTACGCGGGGCGCGCGACCAGATCGCCGCCGTCCTGGGCGGCGTGGCCGAGGGCGTCACGGTGCAAGATGCGTCGGGCCGTTTGACTTACGCGAACGCCGCCGCAGCGCGGCTGCTGGGTTATCCCAGCGGCGAGGCCCTGGCCGCGGCTTCGGGGAGCGAGGTCCTGGCGCGCTTCGAGGTCCTGGACGAGAACGGCCGTCCCTTCCCGCTGGCCGAGCTGCCCTGGCGGCGGGTTCTGCAGGGCGAGCGCGAGGCGGCCACCCGGCTGCGCTTACGCGTTCTGGCCACCGGCGAAGAGCGCTGGTCCGACGTGCGCGCCCGCCCCATCCTGGACGCCGCCGGCCAGCCCAGCCTGGCCGTCAATATCTTCCACGACATTAGCGATCTCAAGCAGAACGAACAGGCCCAGCGACTGCTAGCCGACGCCGGCCAACTGCTGACCAGCGCGCTGGAAGAAGAAGCGCTGCTGCGCGGGCTGATTGGCCTGGTCGTGCCGGCCCTGGCCGATTATGGCCTGGTCTACCAGGCCGGCCCCGACGGCCGCGCGCGCGCTATCGCCCACGCCCACCGCGACCCGGCGCTGGCCGCGCGCCTGGCGGCCTTCGCCGAGAGCTTTCAGCCCTCGCCAGACCAGCCGGGCAGCCTGGTGGGCCAGGTGCTGCGCAGCCGCGAGCCCCGCCTGATCCACACCTACAGCGCCGACCACCTGGTCGCGCTGCCGCGCGCCGCCGCCGCCCGGTTGCGGCCGCTGGAGCCGCGCTCGGCCCTGGTCGTGCCGCTGGTGATGCGCGACCGCGTGCTGGGCGCCCTGGTGCTGGCGCGCTCCACCAGCCAGACACGCTACACCGCCGCCGACTTGGCGCTGGTGCAGGAGCTGGCGCGGCGGGTCGGGCTGGCGCTGGACAACGCGCGCCTGTACGCCGAGGCGCAGCAGCTGAACGCCGAGCTGGAGGCGCGCGTGCAGGCGCGCACCGAGCAGCTGACCGCGGCCCTCAAGCAGCTCCGGGCCTCCAACGCCGAGCTGGAGGCTGAGGTCGAGGAGCGCCAAGCGGCTGAGGCGCGGCTGCGCCAGAGCGAGCGCCGGC
Organism: Anaerolineales bacterium; assembly: GCA_020845955.1. GTDB lineage: Bacteria > Chloroflexota > Anaerolineae > Anaerolineales > UBA6663 > JADLEU01. The sequence continues at coordinate 28,504 of JADLEU010000341.1, read as the reverse complement.
TGGCCGAGGCGCAGGCCATCGCCGAGCTGGGCAGTTGGCATTGGGATGTGGCCAACAATGTGATGAGCTGGTCAGACGAGCTCTACCGCATCTACGGCCGCGACCCGCGGACCTTCACCGTCACCCTCGAGGGCGCCCTGCAGGCCGTGCACCCCGACGACCGCGACAGCGCGCGCGCCGCCATCACGACCGCGCTGGAGAGCGGCCAGCCCTTCGAGCTCGACCAGCACATCGTGCGGCCCGACGGCGGCGTGCGGGCGCTGCACGTGCGCGGCGAAGTGAGCGTGGACGCGGCCGGCCAGGCCGTGGCCATCACGGGCATCGGCCACGACGTGACCGAGTATCGCCGGATCGAAGCCGAGGTGCGCGAATCGCGCGAACTGCTGCGCCAGCTTTCAGGCCGCCTGGAAGCGGCGCGTGAGGAAGAGCGCACGCGCATCGCGCGCGAGATCCACGACGAGTTGGGCGGAGCGCTCACCGGGCTGAAGATGGACCTGGCGCGGCTGGCCAACCACGCCGACACGCTGACGCCGGAGGCGGTGCGGGCGGGCGCCAGGGAGATCTCGGCCCAGGTCGACAGCACGGTCAAGACGGTCCGCCGCATCGCCACCGACCTGCGGCCGGGCATCCTGGACGACTTCGGTCTGGCGGCCGCCATCGAGTGGCAGTTGCAAGAGTTCGAGCAGCGCGCCGGAATCGAGTGCGTGTTCGAGGGCGGGGCCGACGATTTGCCTCTGCGGCCGGAGGCCGCCACGGCCCTGTTCCGCATTTTCCAGGAGACGCTGACCAACGTGGCGCGCCACGCCCAGGCCCGCTTGGTGGAAGTTCGGCTGGAGACCGCGTCCGACGGCCTGGTGCTGGAGGTGCAAGATAACGGGCGCGGCATCGCGCCGCACGAGATCGAAGGCAGCCGCTCGCTGGGACTGCTGGGCATCCGCGAGCGGGTGCGGATGTTGTCTGGCACGCTCGACATCGAAAGCCAGCCGGGCCAGGGCACGCGCGTGCGGGTGAGGGTGCCGCTGGGGGCGCGCTAGGACCGGCATGGACGATACGACCGGCCCGCCTGCCCCCAGGCCCGCCGCGCCCTCCCGCTGGGCGAGCCTGCGCGTGCGCCTGGCGCTGCTGCTGGTCGTGGCGTTGCTGCCGGCTGCAATCCTGCTGACCTTCGCGGCCTACGAAGGCGGCCGGCTGGCGCGGGTCGAGGCCGGCGCCGAGCTCATGGCGTTGGCCGACCTGGTGGCCGCCCCGCCGGCGCGGGTGCTGTCGGACACGCGCAGCCTGATGGCCGTTGTCGCCCAGTTTCCCGAGGTCCAGCCGGGCCAACCCGAACTCTGCTCGGCGCGGCTGGCCGAGCTGCTGCCGCTCTACCCGCTCTATGCCGGGTTCGGCGTCGCCGGCCGCGATGGGCTGGGCCTGTGCTCGTCCAGCGCCATCACCCAGTCCACCGCCAACCTGTCCGGCCGGCAGTGGTTCCAGATGGCCCTGTCGGCCAACGAGTTCGCGGTAGGCGGCTTCCAACGCGACGGCCTCAGCGGGCGGCCCGCCATCGAGCTGGGCTATCCGGTGCGTGATGCCAACGGCCAGCCGGTGGCCGTGGTCTCGGTTGGGCTGGATTTGAAGGCCATCACCCAATCGGTCGCGGCCGTCCCGCTTCCGCCGGATGCCGAGCTGGCGATATTTGATTTCGACGGCACCGTTGTGGCGTACCTGCCCGAGCCGGGACCATGGCTGGGTCAAGACCTGCCCGAGAGGCCGCTGGCGCAGCGCGTCTTCTCCGGCCCGCCGGGCCTGGCGACGCTGCCCGGTTTCGACGGCGTGACGCGCGTCTATGCCATCACCACACTGCCGGGGCTGGGCCAGGGCCGCCTGCGGCTGGCGCTTGGCCGGCCGGTGGCGGCCCTGTACGCGGGGGCCGCCAGCCTGCAGACCCGCAACCTGATCAGCATCCTGCTGCTGGGGACGCTGGCGCTGATCACCATCTGGCAGGGCAGCCGGCTGTTCATCCTGCGCCCGATCGACGAGTTGCTGTGCGCCACCCAGCGTTTGGCGGCCGGCGACCTGACGGCGCGCGCCGGGCTCGACCACCAGGCCGGCGAGTTGGGCCAACTGGCCTACGCCTTCGACCACATGGCGGTCACGCTCGAACAGCGCAGCGCCGAGCGGAAGCAGGCCGAGGCGGCCCTGCAGGTCAGCGAGCTGCACTACCGCCGCCTGGTTGAGCTATCGCCCGACGCCATCCTCGTGCAACAGGCCGGGCGGCTGGCCTACGCCAACCCGGCCGGCGCGCGGCTGTTGGGCGCCGAGCACGCCGCCAGCCTGGTTGGGACGGACGTGCTCGCCCAACGCGTGCCGCCCGAAGACCACGCGCGCCTGGCAGCGGCGCTGCGCGCGGTGGAGGCCGGCGCCCCCCTGCCCTACCTCGAAGTGCGCTGGCGGGCCGTCGCCGGCCGGCAGTTGGTGCTGGAAGTGGCCGCCGCGCCGGTCGAGCACGCCGGGCGGCCCGCGGCGCTAGTGATCCTGCGCGACGCCACCGACCGCAGGCAGATGGAAGCGCGCAGCCACACGCTGGCCGAAGCGGCCCTGGTGCTGGCCGAGGCGGGGCCGCACACCGCCGACGTACTCGACCGGGTGACGCAGCTGGCGGGCAGCCTGCTGGGCGACGCCTGCGTGCTGCGCCTGCTGGTCGACGAGGGCGCCCGCCTGCACACCACGGCCGTGTATGACCCCGACCCAGCGGCGATGCCGGCGCTGCGCGCGGCGATGAGCGCCGTCACCAGCCCGAATGGCGGGCTGAGCGGCCAGATCGCGCAGACCGGCGAACCGCTGTTCTGGCCCGAAGTCGACCCGGCCGAGGTAGCGGCGCGGGCACTGATCGAGCCGCGCGATTTCTTTGAAACGTACCGGGTCCATGGCGTGCTGGGCGTGCCGCTGCGCAGCCGCCAGCGCGTGCTGGGCACGCTGACCACCCTGCGCACCCACGCCGGCCTGCCGTACACGCCGCAGGACCTGGCCTTTTTGCAGGCGCTGGCCGATCGGGCCGCGGTGGCCGTCGACAACGCTCAGCTCTTCGCCAGCGAAAGCGCCGCGCGGCAGGCCGCCGAAGTCTCGGCGGCACGGGCCGAGCAGGAGATGCGGCGCGTGGCGCGCCTGCAGAACGTCACGGCGGCGGTGGCGCAGGCGCAGACCCCGGCCGAAGTGCAGGCGGCGATGCTGCTGCATGGCGTCGAGGCCCTGAACGCTGACGCGGGCGCGCTGGTGCTGTTGGCCGAGGACGGCGCCACGCTGCGCGTCAGCAACACTCTGCACATCCCGGCCGCCGCGGTGCTGCCCAGCTTCGCGCTCGCCTCGGGCGCGCCAGCCGCCCTGGTGACGCGCACCGGGCAGCCGATCTGGATTGCGTCGAGCGCGGAGTTTGCCGAGCGCTTTCCAGAGTATGCGGCGCTGCGCGGCCAGGCCGCGTACGAGGCCGTGGCCTACCTTCCCCTGGAGGTGGCGGAGGACCGGCTGGGCACGATGGCCGTCAACTTCACGGCGCCCCGCGGCTTTGGCCTTGAGGAGCGCGAACTGCTGCTGGCCGTGGCGCGCCAGGGGGCACAGGCGCTGGCGCGCACCCGCAACGTCGAGGCCGAGCGGGCGGCGCGGGCGGCGGCCGAAGCCGCTCAACAGCGGCTGGCCTTTCTGGCCGAGGCCAGCCAGGTGCTGGCGGCCTCGCTCGACGTGGAGGCCACCCTCCAGGCGCTAGCACAACTGCTGCTGCCACGGCTGGCCGATTTTGCCCTGGTGTATCTGTTCGCGGCCGACGGCACGGTGCGCACCGCGGCCCTGGCCCACCGCGAACTGGCGCGCGAGCCGCTGCTGCGCGAGCTGAACCAGCGCTACCGGCCGCAGCCGGGCGACCTGGCCAGCGCGTTCGGGCAAGCCGTGGTGGCGCGCGAGCCACGCTCGGCCGGCCCGCCCACGCCCGAGCGGGTGCGGGCGGCCTCGCCCGACCCGCGCGTGGCCGAACTGCTGGCGGCGCTGCAGGTCGAGTCCGTGCTGTACGTGCCGCTGGCCGGCAGCGGGCGCGGGCCAGTACGCGGCGTGTTGGCCCTGGCCTATGCCGGGTCTGGCCGGCGCTATGGCCCGGCCGACCTGGGCGCGGCCCAGGAGGTGGCCGGGCGCGCGGCCCTAGCGCTGGAAAACGCCGAGCTGTACGCCGAGGCGCAGCAGCTCAACGCCGAGCTCGAGCAGCGCGTGCGGCAGCGCACGGCGCAGTTCGAGCGGGCCAACCTGACGCTCGAGGCCGGGATGGCCGAGCGCCTGCGCATGGAGGCGGCGCTGGAGCAATCGCACGCGCAGCTGCGCCAGCTCAACGCCTACGTCCAGGCCGCCCGCGAAGAAGAACGCGCGCGTATTTCGCGCGAGATCCACGACGAGCTGGGCGGCTCGCTGACCGGGCTGAAGATGGACGTGGCCCGCATTCGGCGGGGGCTGGATGGGCCCAGCCGCGAGGCGGCCGGCCCGCGCCTGGAGGCGCTGTCGCAGATGATCGACGGCATGGTGCAGACCGTGCGCCGCATCGCCACCGAGCTGCGCCCGGCGCTGCTGGATGACTTCGGGCTGGAAGCTGCGCTAGAATGGCAGTTGCAGGAATTCGAAAAACGCGCCGGCATTGCCTGCCGCTTTACGGCCGACGTGGGCCCGGCCGTCTGGAACCCTGAGAACTCGACCGCCGTGTTCCGCGCCTTCCAGGAAACGCTGACCAACGTGGCTCGCCACGCCCAGGCCACCCGGGTGGACGTGAGCCTGGCGCGCGCCGGCAGCCGGCTGGTGCTGCGCGTCAGCGACAACGGCCGCGGCATCAGCACCAGCCAGCTGGGCGGGCACGGGTCGCTGGGGCTAGCCGGCATGCGCGAGCGCATCCATCTATTGGGCGGCGAGCTGGTGATCAGGGGCAGCCAGGGCAAGGGCACCACGGTCGAAATCCAGGTGCCACTGGAGAGGCTGATTAACGCTTAGCCCTTCAGACCTGTTCGGGTCTAGAATTGAAACACGTTGAACCGATCACCTAGCCCGAAAGCGAGGCCGCGATGCTGCGAGTGCTGATTGCCGATGACCACGCCGTGGTGCGCCAGGGGCTGAGACAGATCCTGGCCGAGATCCCCGAGCTGAGCGCCGTGGGCGAAGCTCAGAATGGCGAGGAGGCGCTGGACCAGGTGCGGGCCGAGCCGTGGGACGTGCTGGTGCTGGACATGTCGATGCCGGGACGCGGCGGGTTGGACGTGCTCAAGGACGTGCGCCGCGAGCGCCCGCAGACGCGCGTGCTGGTGCTGAGTATGCACCCCGAGGACCAGTTCGCGGTGCGGCTGCTCAAGGCCGGCGCGGCCGGCTACCTGACCAAGGAGAGCGCGCCCGAAGAATTGGTGGCGGCCGTGCGCAAGGTGATGACCGGCGGCAAGTATATCAGCGCCACCCTGGCCGAGAAGCTGGCCTTCGACATGGATCGCGACAACGACCGGCCGGCGTACGAGACCCTCTCGGACCGCGAATTCCAGGTGCTGCGCATGCTGGCCACCGGCAAGACCGTCCAGCAGATCGCCGGCGAGCTGATGCTGAGCGCCAAGACCATCAGCACCTACCGCGCCCGCATCCTCGAGAAGCTCCATCTGAAGAGCAACGCGGAGATGATCCACTACTCGATCCAGAACCGGCTGATCGAGTAGGCGCGGCAAGTCGCCGCGATTGTGCCCGCCGCCCACCCACTAATTCACGCAATCACGCACCCGGCTGTGCGCAGCCGCCCACACACTCACTCACCTTCACCCCTCCGCCTCAGCATCGAAACAACCAAAGCCACCTCCGGCGCGCGCAGCGCAAACGCCGCGGTGGCATATACCGCTCCGCCTAGCGCTGCCCCGCCCAGCCCAACGATCCAGGCCGCGTACTCGGGCCAGGCATCTGCCAGCGGCGCGCTCACGCGCAGCCAGAGCGCCAGCGCCGCGCCCATCAGCGCCGAGCCGGCCGCCGCGCGCGCCAGCCCCGGCCAGACGCGCGCCAGCGCCAGCCCGCCCAGCCGCCGGCGCATCAGCCACATTAGCCCCGCCATCTCCAAGCTGGTGGCGGTGGTGTTGGCCAGCGCCAGGCCGCCGTGCGGCGCCCAGCCCAGCGCGTCGAAGGCCGGCGCCAGCAGCAGGCTCAGGGCGATGTTTAGCAGCATCGCGCCGATGCCGACTAGCACCGGCGTGCGCGTGTCGTGCAGCGCGTAGTAGGCGCGCGAGACGATCTCCACCACCGAGTGCCCGGCCAGGCCCAGCGTGTACCAGGACAGCGCCCAGGCCACCAGCCGGGTCGAGGCGGCGTCGAAGCTGCGGCCCTCGTACAGCATGCGGATGATGGGCGTGCCCAGTAGCAGCAGCCCCGCCGTGGCCGGCAGCGCCAGGAACAGGATGCCGCGCAGGGTGTCGGCCAGGCTGGCGCGCAGCGCGCCGCGCCCGCCCTGGGCAGCCATGGCCGAGAAGGCCGGCAGCGCGGCGATGGCGATGGCCTGGGCGATGATGACTTGCGGCATGGTGAAGATCTGCCAGGCGTAGGTCAAGGCCGAGACGCTGCCGGCCGCCATGTAGCTGGCCAGGATGGCGGTGACGATGAAGTTGAGCTGCACCGCCGCCACGCCGAACAGCCGTGGCGCCATCAGCCGCAGCACCGCGCGCACGTGCCGGTTGCCCAGACCCAGGCCGGGCGTGTAGCGCGCGCCCGGCAGCCGCCGCAGCCCCGGCAACTGCACCACCAGGTGCAGCGCCGCGCCGAGCACGTAGCCCCAGGCCAACCCGTCGATGCCGTGCTCGGGCGCCCATAACACCAGCCCGACGATCATGCCTACCCACAGCATCGTCGGCGCCAGCGCCGGCAGCAGGAAATGCTGGTGGGCGTTGAGCACCCCCATCAGCAGCCCGCTGGCGGCGAAGATCACCGGCGCTAGCAGTTGGATCCGCAGCAAGTGCGCGGCCAGCGCCTGCTGCGTGGGGTCAAAGCCAGGGCCCAAGAGCGTGCGCACCAGCAGCGGCGCGGCCAGCGCCGCCAGCGCGCTGGCCGCGGTCAGCGCCAGGAACACCAGCGTCAGCACGCCGCTGGCCAGCCGCCAGGCGCCGTCGCGGTCGTCCTGGGTCAGCAGCCCCGTGAAGGTGGGGATGAAGGTGGAGGCCAGCGCTCCGCCGGCCACCAGGCTAAAGAGCAGGTCGGGCAGGCGCTGGGCGTTCAGGAACGCATCCAGCTCGGCGCCGGCGCCAAACGCCCGCGAGATCAGCATCTGGCGCAGCAGCCCCACCAGGTTGCTGAGCACAAACGCGGCCATCACGATGCCGGCCGCGCGGGCAATTTGGCGTTGGGCGATGGTCACGCGCGGATTATAGCGGGTGTTGGGGCAGGGGCTGAAATAGCGAGAGCCGGGGACGCCGACCCCGGCTCTCTCAAGGAGGAGAAGAAGAGTTGTTGTGCCCTTCTGACCAAGAAGATAGCACAAGTGGGCTTTTACTCCTTGGTTACAACCCTACGCAAACCCTACGGAATCCCTACGTTCCAACCCGCGCCTAACCTATCACTGGAAGAGAATCCGCCTAGATGGCTCGCCGCCCCTATCCGCACTCGCTCGCCCTACCGCCCGCCATCCAGCCTCGCCAGCAGCGCGGCCGTCGCCGCCACCACCTGCGCCTGTTGGTCCTCGGACGTGATCGCCGCCGGGCCGTCGCCTGCCTGCGGCCCGTAGCGCCCAAACTGCGCGTGGTTGCCGCCCTCGATCGCCACCCAGGTGGCGCCGGGCGGAAGCCGGGCCGCGCCGGCCTCGACGGCGGCCGGCGCCAGCAGCCCATCGGCCGTGCCGTAGATCGAGACCACCGCCAGGTCGTAGGTCGCTAGATCAGCGCCCTCGGGCGGGGAGGCCGCCCACAGTACCAGGCCGTGCGCCACGCCGGGATGGTCGTAGGCGAACCGCGCCGCCATCGCCCCGCCCAGCGAGTGCCCGCCCACCGCCCAGAACTCCACGTTGGGAAAAGCGCCCAGGACGTCCGCGGCGCGCTCGGGCGCCAGCACCGCCAGCCGCAGCGGCATCGGCACCACCACCACCAGGTAGCCCTGCGCGGCGATGGCGCGGGCGGCCGGGGCATAGGCCCGGGCATCCACGCGCGCGCCGGGGTACAGCACCAAGCCGGTCGTGGCCGGCACCGCGCCCGCCGTGCGAAAGATGATCCACGGCCCGCTGGTCTCGACCAGCACGTGCTCGTCGCCCGCCAGCGCGGCCAGCGCCGCCGGCTCGGGGCCGGAGCCGGCCAGCGCCCAGGCCGCGAACCCCAGCCCGAGCAGCAGCAGCCCTAGTAGGCCGGCGGCGAACCACCAACGGATGGATCTCAAGCGAACCGGCACTGCAAGCCCGCTTCCCTCATCACATGGTCAACTCTAAACGAATCCTAACGACCCGACCTACTGTTTCGTGCTACGCTGGGCTGGTTGCAGGCCCCATATCCTCGGTGGACGAGCGGCGACGGGCAACATCGCCGGCAGCGAGTTCGACTCTCGCATGGGGCGCCTAAACATCGGGCGCGCCTATTGCCGCGCCAGGGCCCCCTCCCGCATCTCCCGAAACAGCCGCGCCAGCTCGGGCGCCTGGTAGTGCGCGTTGAGCCCGCTGGGGTTGGGCAGCACCCACACCAGCGCCCCGCCCAGCGGCTCGGGCTGGCGGCCCACCGCGGCGCGCGGCTGTCCGAAGGCGGCGCGGTAGGCCGTCACGCCTAGCACCGCCAGGCAGGCCGGCCGGTAGCGCCGCACCTTGGCGCGCAGCCGCCGGCCGCCGGCCACCAACTCATCGGGCCGCAGCTCGTCGGCCGCGGCCGTGGCCCGCGCCACCAGGTTGGTGATCCCATAGCCATACTCCAGTAGCTCGCGCTCCTCGTGGGGCGACAGCAGCCGCGGCGTCAGCCCGGCCGCGTGGAGCGTGGGCCAAAAGCGGTTGCCCGGCCGCCCGAAGTGGTGGCCGATGGCGGCGGTGTACAGCCCCGGGTTGATGCCGCAGAACAGCACTGCCAGCCCCGGCGCGATCACGTCGCGCACGGTCTTGTGGGCCGCCGCCTGGATCTCGGCGGGAGTGGGCTTGCGGGTTGGCTGCATGCGTGGTTGCCGCTGTCATCGGAACAGCGGCCGGCGAATGGAAGATGCCGCACATTGTAGCATCCCCGCGCTGCTGCCCCCTTCGCCTCAGCGTGGCCCGACTTTCGCCGCGAGCCAACCCAACCCGCGCCTGTCATCGGAGGCCGCCTCCAGCGACCCCGGCGACTACTGCTGCGCTTGCGGCGGCCCACCCTTCCAGCAGACCACGCTGCCGGCCTTTCAGGAGGCCGGCGCGGCGGTGACGTCCATGGCCGGCATCGTCCGGCTGGGCGTCTGTCTCATCACGGTCAGGTGCGGCAAAGCCGGCTATGGCCTGCGGGCGACTGCCGTGCGCGCCTGCTCCGAGCCGCTTGAGCGCGAGGCGGCCTACTTACCCGGCGCCAAGGCGCTGCTGCTCATGGGCGGCCTGGCCATCCAGGCGCTGAAGGCCATCGCCCGCCCCTGCGCTATAATCATTTCACGAGTCGAACCCATCCGCTCGGCCCGGCCGTCGCGCCCTCCGCGCCCGCCCGGCCTTCACATCCTTTGCGCCCGATAGACCCTTTATGCCCTACACACCCTCCCTCATTTCCTGATTGCCTTCATGCCCTGCCCCCGAATCCCTTGAGCCCCTGAACCCCATGCCCTCCCTCCACACCACCGCCGTCCACGCCGGGCACATCGCCCCCAAACCGGGCCAGCCCTCCAACCCGCCCATCGTCACCGCCACCGGCTGGAGCCACCCCGAGATGGAAGCGCTCGACGCCGCCCTGGGCAGCGTTGAGGCCGGCTACGTCTACGCGCGCAACGCCGCGCCCACCCAGGAGGCCTTCGAGGCCGCCGTACAGGCGCTGGAGGGCGGCGCCGGCGCCGTGGCCTTCGCCTCGGGCATGGCCGCGCTGCACGCCGCTCTGCTGTGCGCGCTGGATCCGGGCCCCGTCGCCGCTGCCTCAGGCGGCCGGCCGCCGCCCCGCAAGATCGTCGCCGCCACCGAGCTGTACGGCGCCACCCAGACCCTGGTGAAGCACCTGGCCGCGCTCAGCGGCGCCAGCGTGCTTTGGGTGGACATTCGCGATCTGGGGGCGGTGGGCACGGCCCTGCGCGCCGAGCCGGCCGGGGGTGTGCTGCTGTTTGAGATCATCTCCAACCCGCTCTGCCGCGTGGCCGATGCGCGCGCGCTGGCGGCGTTGGCCGGCGCCGCCGGGGCGCGCAGCGTGGTCGACTCGACCTTCACCACGCCCTATCTCATCCAGCCGCTGGCGCTCGGCGCCGGCTACGTCGTCCACTCGGCCACCAAGTACCTGGGCGGGCACGGCGACGTGCTCGGCGGGGTAGCGGTCGCCGCCCAAGGCGAAGACGCCGAGGCGCTGCGCCGCACGCGCGCTCAGCTAGGCAGCAACCTGTCGCCCTTCGACGGCTACCTGGCGCTGCGCGGGCTGCGCACCCTGCCGCTGCGCGTGCGCGAGCAGAACCGCAACGCGCTCGGCCTGGCCCAGTGGCTGGCAGCGCATCCGCGCGTGGCGCGCGTGTACTACCCCGGCCTGCTGGAGGACGAAGGCCGCGCGCGGGCCGCCGCGCAGCTGCGGCCCGGCCACTTTGGCGCCATGCTGGCCTTCGACCTGGCCGGCGCCGGCCGCGCGGAGGTCTTTGCCTGCCTCGAGCGGCTGCGCGTCATCCAGCGCATCGCGTCGCTGGGCGACGTGGCCACCCTGGCCGCCTACCCGGCCCACGCCTCGCACCGCGCCCTGACTCCCCAGCAGCGCGCCGCCCTGGGCATCGGCGAGGGCTGCATTCGTATTTCGGCCGGCATCGAGGACCTGGACGACCTGATCGCGGATCTGGCGTGGGCGCTGGCGGCCTGACCGTTCGGACCGCGCAAGCCTGCGCCTGTACCCCCCCCCCGCGCCTTCAGTCGCTCCTGGTCCAGGCAAGCGAGCTCGGTGCGGCGCGCACCCTGGGCATTCACGGCGCGGCCGGCCAGCGCACGGTTGCGGTCGTGCCCTGCCCGAGCCGGCTGGCCAGCTCGATCTGTCCCCCCTGCGCCCTGACCAGGCCCTGGGCGATGGCCAGGCCCAACCCGGCGCCGCGCTCGCCGGCCCGGCCATCGCCTCGGTAAAAGCGGTCAAAGACGTTCGGCAGGTGGTCGGGGGCGATGCCGCTCCCGGTGTCGCTGACGCGGATCTCAACCCACCGGCCCTGCGCGGCGGACTCGGCCCGGATACGTCCCCCGGCGGGCGTGTGCTGCAACGCGTTGTCGACCAGGATGAGCAGCACCTGCCTCACCCGGTCGGGATCGCCCAGCAGGGCGCCTTCCGCCGGGCCTACCTCGAAGGTCACTTGCCGCGCCTCGGCCAGGCGGCCCACTTGGCGCTTCAAGCCGGCGAACAGCTCAGCCGCGGCCACCGGCTGGCGCCGCAGCGGCAGCGCCCGGGTATCCAGGCGTGAGAGCAGCAGCAGGTCATCCACCAGGCGGCTCATGTGGTCGCACTCACCCAGGATGTCGCTGAGCTGGGTGTAGCGCTGATCGCCCGAGGGCAGGCCGCGCCGGGCCACCTCGGCCGAGGCGCGCACCAGCGTGAGCGGCGTGCGCAGCTCGTGGCTGGCATTGGCCACAAAGGCCTGCTGCCGCTCCCAGGCCCGGCGCGCCGGGGCCAGCGAGCGTCCGGCCAGCCACCAACTGGCCGCGCCCACGAACGCCGCCGCCAGCGCGCCTAAGCCTAGCAGTCCCGCCACCAGCCGTCCGCGTACGCTGTCCTGCGTGCCCAGCGTGCGCCCCAATTGCAGCGCCGCCGGCGCCCCAGGGACGCCGATCCGATAGGTGAGCAGCCTGACCCGCGTGCCGTCCGCCAGCCGGGTGGTGCGCCAATCCGTGCCGGCGGCCAGCGCGGCCTGCACCGCCGCCAGGTCGGGCGCGATGCCGGAAGCGGCCGGCCCCAGGTCGAGCAGCAGGCCGCCCTGATCGGTCAGGGCAAAGCTGAAGATGGAGGCCAGCTCGCTGTCGAACTCGCGGTGCTCGTCTTCGACGTCGACCTGGTCATGGTCGTCGTCGTCGTCGTCACCGTCGTCGTCTTGTGAGCGCGCGGGCGTCGGCGCCGCAAGCGGGGAGCGGCCCGCGCCGGCGTACCAGGACAGCTCGGCCGCCTGCAGCGCGGCCGGCACGGGCAGGCCAAGCCGGCGCAGGTCAAGCGCCAGCCGGCTCTGCAGGGCCAGGTCGGTCGTGCCGCGAAAGTAGAAGTCCAGCAGGCCGTAGGCGCCGCCGCCTACCAGCGCCAGCACGGCCAGCGATGCCAGCGCGTACAACAGGCTCAGGCGCCAGCGCAAGCCCGCCAGCATCATCCCGCCTCGCCAGCCGCGAAGCGATAGCCGCGCCCGCGCACCGTCTGGATGGGGTCGGCCAGGCCGGGGGTGTGCAGCTTGCGCCGCAGGTACGAGACGTACACGTCGACCAGCGAGGGCAGCACGTCGCGTTCGTGTGACCAGACGTAGTTCAGGATCTGCTCGCGCGAGAGCGCTTGTCCCGGGTGGCGCAGCAGGCACTCCAGCAGGCTCCACTCGGTGGTGGTCAGGGCCAGGGGGCGTTCCCCGCGGCGCGCGCTGCGGCCGCGCAGGTCCATGACGACGTCGCCGGCGCGCAGCTCCTCGCCGCCGGCCGCGGCGCTGGCGGTGCCGCGCCGGCTCAGGGCACGCAGCCGGGCCAGCAGCTCGTCGAAGGCGAAGGGCTTGACCAGGTAGTCGTCGGCGCCGCTGTCGAGCCCGGCGACGCGCTCCTCCACCTGGCCGCGGGCCGTGAGCATCAGCAGCGGCGTCGTGACGCGCGCGGCGCGCAGGGCGCGGCATAGGCTGGGGCCGTCGCGGCCAGGCAGCATCCAATCGACGATGGCCGCGTCGTACAGCCCCGAGCGCGCCAGCTCGAAACCGGCGTCGCCGTCGTGGGCGACGTCGACCGCCCAGTGTTCTTCCGAGAGCACCTGGGTCATCAGGCGGGTCAGGCGCTGGTCGTCTTCAACAATCAACACGCGCATGGCTGGTTCTGTGCTCAGCCTAACACAGGTTTCTTGGAAACAGATTGGAGAACTGGCGCGGCCTTCCAAGAGGATTCTAAGCCCGGCCGGGCAGAGTAGACCACAGCACAGACGCAAATCCAGTCGAAAGGGAGTTCAGCATGAATCGCACTGCTTTCCTAATCGCCGCCGTCCTGACGGCCTTTGTCTTAGTGGTCAGCGGCGGCCTGGTGGCTAACCTGACATCTGCCCAGGCGGCCGGAGTGGCGCCGGCGGAGCAGCAGCGCGACGCCGAATGGCGCCAGTTGCTGGCCCAGGCCAACGAGCGTCTACAACAGGCCTACGCCGACCCGGCGCCGGCCAGCTCGGCGCAGACCGATGACATTGGCGCCCTCGGCGCGGAGCAAGCCGCGCTGCTGGTCGCGCCCGAGGGCCGCCTGCTCCGACCGCCCGAACGCGTCGACTTCGAAGGCGTCGTCGCCTACGAAGTCCTCTTCGACCAGGGACCGGTCTACGTCGACGCGGCGACCGGCCAGGTTCTGTATGACGGGACCAACACGGCCCAATTCTCATCTGGCGACGGCGAGCACGACGATGACGAAGGAGAGGATGAGCACGATGAGCATAGTGAGCACGAGACGGAAGATGGGCATGGCGAGCACGACGACGACGATGACTGAAGCCCGGTCGGCACGTGCGCCGGCCGCGCGGCGAGCGATTATGGGCATCCCTGGCCTCAAGGCTCTGCTGGCTGCTTCGTCGCTGGCCGTCGTCCTGGGCGGCTGGGCGGCCATCGCCGCCCAGCCCGCCGCGCTCGCCGGTGATCTGCCGGCCGCCCTGGCGCCTCTGCCCACCCTGGCGGCGCCAGGCGGACAGGCCGGGCTGCCGTCACGGCCGGGGGCGGCGGCGGGGCTCCGCTCGGTGACGGCCCCGCCGCCGGTGGCCGTCACCCGCTCGAGCCGGTGACGCCGGCGCCGTGAGCACAGGCATGCCGCGCCTCGTCTTCCGCGCCATGGGCTGCCAGGTGACGGCCCACATCGACGGCAGCGCGCCCGGCGCGGCCGAGGCGCTCGAACTGGCCCCGCGCTGGTTCGAGACTTGGGAGCAGCGCCTCAGCCGCTTCCGGCCCGACAGCGAGCTGGCGCAGCTTAACGCGCAGGCCGGGCACCCGGTGCGCGTCAGCCCGGTGCTGTGGGAGGTGGTGCGCCTCGCGCTGCGCGTGGCCCGCCTCACCGCTGGCCGGGTCACGCCGGCCCTGCTGGCGGCCCTGGAGCGCGCCGGCTACGACCGTTCCTTCGACCAGTTGCTGAGCGGGGGCGCGCGCCTGCCGGGACCGCCGCCCGTGGGCGAGCCACCCTCGGAGGCCGCCTGGCGCGCCATTCGCTGCCGTCCTCGGGATCACACCGTCCAGTTACCACGCGGCGTCCGCCTGGACCTCGGCGGCGTCGCCAAAGGTTGGGCGGCCGCGCGGGCGGCGCGAGCGCTCGGCGCGTGGGGACCGGCCCTGGTGGAGGCGGGCGGCGACGTGGCCGTGAGCGGCCCGCGGGCCGGCGGTGAGGCTTGGCCTATCGGCGTAGCCGATCCGGGCGAGCCCGAAGGACTGCTGACGACGCTGCGCGTGCGGCGCGGGGGCGTCGCGACCTCCGGCCGCGATTTCCGGCGCTGGCAGCAGGGGGGCGTCTGGCGCCATCACCTGCTCGACGCACGCACCGGCCTGCCGGCGCAGACCGATGTGGTCAGCGCCACCGTGCTGGCGCCCGAACTGTGGTTGGCCGAAATGGCCGCCAAAGTGGTGTTCTTGTTGGGAAGCGCCGCCGGCCTGGCCTGGCTGGAGGCTCGGCCCGAGATGGCGGGCCTGATCGTTGTGGAGGACGGCCCGCAATCGGGAATGGCCAGCCGCCGGCTGGCGGACTATGTGTGGAGCTGAGACATGGCGACAAACGCAAACATGGTGGTGAAGCGCGTGGATCCCGCGGCCGGCTGGGGGCCCGGCGCGCGGCTGGCGCTGGGATTGGCGTTGATGGCCGGGGCAGTAGCCGGCACGACGGCGCTTTGGGCCTGGCTGCCCGGACTGCGCGCCTCACTGGCCGGACCGGAGCCCAAGGCGTATTGGTACCTGGCGCGATCGAGCGCTTTCGCCGCCTACGGTCTGCTGTGGATCTCGACGGCAACCGGGCTGCTCCTGACCAACCGCCTCGCCCGGCTGTGGCCGGGCGGCCCCACGGCCTTCGACCTGCACCAATACACCAGCCTGCTGGGGTTGGCCCTGGCGCTGTTCCACGCCGCCATCCTGCTGGGCGACGGTTACCTGGACTATTCGATCGGCCAGATCCTGGTGCCGTTTGTCAACGCGCCGTATCGGCCGCTGTGGGTCGGCCTGGGGCAATTGGCCCTGTACGCCCTCGGGCTCGTCAGCCTGAGCTTCTACACCCGCCGCTGGCTGGGCCCGCGCACCTGGCGCGGAGTGCACGCCCTCGGTTATGCCGTCTTCCTGCTGGCCCTGCTGCACGGCGTGCTGAGCGGCACGGACAGTGCGCAGCCGGCTGCGCAGTGGCTTTACTGGACGACGGGCGGCAGCGTATTGTTCTTGTCCATCTACCGCGGGCTGCGCGGCCTGACCCCGTAGACCGGCCCGCGCGCAGCGTCGTCGCGCGGCGAAGGGCGGAGCGCGGTTGTGGGCGCGTGCGCTGGCTCTGGCCGCCTGGCGCGGTCCGCCCGGTTCACCGCCCGCGCTCGCGCCTGCGCTATAATCAGCCCACCGTGCCCGGAGCGAAAGCATTCCATGCGCTGCAACCTGACCTGCTCAACGGCGGTCCTTGGAGCGATGCCCGCATCCTGGCCGGCCTGGCCCTAGCCGCGGGCTGGGACGGCGTCTTGCTCGCGGACTACCTCTATCTCACGCCCGTCTTCCCTCCCCATGCCCCGCCGCTACTACGCCCTGCTCGTCACCATCATCCTGGCCGGCGCCTTCCTGCGGCTGTGGCAGCTCATCCGGGTGCCGCCGGGCCTGCACTACGACCTGGCCGCCACGGCCCTGCTGGGCAACGAAGTCGCCTTCCACGGCTACCGCCCCATCTTCATCAGCGCCTACACCGGCCACGAGCCCCTCTTCTATTACTGGCTGGCGCTGTGGTTCCGCCTGATCGGCTCGTCGGTCTTCAGCCTGCGGCTGGCTTCCGCGCTGCTGGGCGTGCTGGCCCTGCCGGCCGCCTTCTTCGCCCTGCGCGAAACCCTACGCTTCGACCCGAAGCGCAGCCTGCCGCTGGCCGCCCTGGGAACGGCCATGCTGGCCGCCGCCTTCTTCCACGTCACCTTCTCGCGCTTCGGCTTCCGCGTCATCAGCGAGCCGGTCGTGCAGGCGCTGGCGATTGGGTTCCTGATGCGGGGGCTGAACAAGCTGACGGCGGGCAGCCGGCAACTAACGACCGAACCGCAAACGGCCAACGTCGAATGGCCGGCGGCGAGGCCAACCGCTCCCCTCGTCACCCAACCCCGGCTAGGCGTTCGCCTCGCGCGGCGGTCCTTTGTCCGTCACCACGAGCCAGCGATTGTGATCGCCCTTGGCGGCCTCTTCACCGGCCTGGCCGCCTACACCTACCTGGCCGCCCGGCTCTTCCCCGTTCCGCTCGCAATCTTCTGGCTGGCCCTTCTCCTCACCGCCTGGCGCGCTGACCGCCTGCCACCTCCCACCTCTGACCCCCCTACGGCGCCTCCGGCTTCCCGCCTCCCACCTCTCACACGCGCCTTCCTCGTCTACGCCGCCTCCGCCCTGCTCGCCTTCCTGCCCCTCGGCCTCTACTTCCTGCGCCATCCCGAGGACTTCGCCAACCGCGCCGGCCAGGTCGTGCCGCGCGTGGGCGAGGGCGCCTTGCTGCTCGCCGGCGTGCGCCGCGCGCTGGAGATGGTCTTCCTCAACGGCGAGCCCTACGACCGCTTCAACCTGCCCGGTCTGCCGCTCTTCGGCCCGGTGCTGGGCGTCTTCTTCGTCATCGGCCTGCTCGTCACCCTGCGCACTGCCCTGCAGCCACCGCGCCGCCGCGCCCCGCTGGCCCGTGCCGTCGAATGGCTGCTGCTCGCCTGGCTGCCGGCCATGCTGGCGCCCACGGCCCTCTCCGTCCACGACGTCTTCCCCTCCAACGTGCGCGCTTTCGGGCTGATCCCGCTGTTGTTCGTCTTCCCGGCGCGCGGGCTGCTGGCCGCCTTCCGCTGGGTGCAGCGGCGGCTGCCCGGCCCGCTGATCGCTTATCCTTATCCTATGCTGGTGGTCACGCTGTTGGTGCTCGCCGGCGGCGTCTACACCACCCGGCGGCAGTACTTCGTCGAGTGGGCCAACCTGCCCGCGCAGCGCCAGAACAACGACGCCGACCTGACCGGCATCGCCGCGTACCTGAATGAACAAGACCTGGCTGGCACGAACGTCTACGTCTCCAGCCTCCACTACCGCCACCCCACCCTGGCCTACCTGGCTCGCGACTTTGGCAAGATCAACTGGCTCACCGGCGGCGCATCGCTGGCCGTGCCCGCCCAGGGCGCCGCGCTGTACGCCTTCGCGCGCTCGGCGCTGCCGCCCGCCGAGTGGATCGCTGGCTGGGAGCCTTACCTGGTGGAAGCGCCGCTCGACCCCGACGGCGTGCCCAGCTATCGGATCTACCGCTTCCCGCCCGGCCAGGCCTCGCCCCTGCCGGAACTCGCGCCGCTGGATGAGAACTTCGGCAACGTGGTCACCCTGACCGGCTATCGCGTCACCGCCGAGACTGCCCAACTGCTCGTGGACGTGCGCTGGCGCGTCGAGAACCTGCCCCAAGCCGGCGACGTCCTGCCCTATGCTCGCCTGACCGATAGCGCCCTCGCCAGCAGCGCCTGGGCGCAGAGTGGCGGCTTCAGCTATCCCTCCGAGCAGTGGCGAGCTGGCGACACCGTGCTCGCCCGGCTGGCCCTGCCCCTGCCCGCTGGCCTGCCGCCCGGCGACTACGTGGTCAAGATCGGCTTCTACTCGGCCGGCGCGGACCTCAGCCTGCCACGCCTAGCGCCCGATGGCGCCTACGCCGGCGAGCGCGCCCCGCTGCCGCCCGTGCGCCTGGCCGGCGCCCTCGACGCTGGCCTGGACGCGCTGCTAGCCGAACACGCTCTCACGCCGCCTGCCAGCCAAGCGGGCCTGGACGCCGCGCCGAACCTGCTGGGCTATAGCCTGAACACCTCCGCCCCGCGCCAGGGCGAGCGCCTACGGCTGACGCTCTTCTGGCAGGCAGCCGCCCGCTCGCCCGTGGCTGAGCCGCTGACCGTATCGCTCGGCGCGCGGGCGCTCTACACCGGCCATCCCGTCCACGGCACGCTGCCGCTCGGCCAACTGCAGCCCGGCCAGGTGCTGGTCGACGGCTACGCGCTGCGCGTGCCGCCGGACTTCGCCCCGGGCGCGTCGCCGCTGGCCGTCACGGTGCCCGGCGCGGGCAGCGCCACCCTGGCCGCGCTCGACGTGCAGGCCGTGGCGCGCGCCTTCGACCCGCCGGCCGTCGAGACGCCCAGCGGCGCGCTCTTCCACGACCCCGCCAACGGCGAGCCCCTGCTGGCGCTCCTCGGCTACACGCTGGCGCCCGGCGGCGCCGGCGCGGCCACCAGCCTGCGCCTGGCCTGGCAAGCCCAGGCGCCCATGGCCCAGGACTACACCGCCTTCGTTCACGTGCGCGGCGCTGCCGGCCAGATCGTCGCCCAGCAGGACGGCGCCCCGGCCCCCGGCTACCCCACCTCCCTCTGGCAGCCCGGCGAATACGTCACGAGCGACTACGCCTTCAACCTGCCCCCCAGCACCTACCAGGTCGCCGTCGGCCTCTACCTCCCCGAGACCGGCCAGCGCCTTGAGCTGGCGCACGGGCTGGGCGACGCGCTGTGGCTGCCGGAGATCGCGGTCCGTTGATGGGGCCGCTGATGTGCGCGGCGGATGTCGTATGGCAGCGCCTGTTGACCGGTGCGCGGGAGATAACGGTAGCAGCCCGCCCGCGCGGGCGGATCGGGATGCCGCCGATGCTCAAAGCCTGGGGGACGCTCGAGACACGACAGGCACCTGGCAGTAGCGCAGGTGCTCGACAGCCCTTCTACCTTCCAGCGGCTAGCCTCGGCTCAGCGCCTCCAACTGGGCGTAGCCTGCTTCGCCCAGCGCCAGCTTGGTCTCGACGTCGAACAACTGGAAGACCGGGATTGGCGCAACGGCCGGCTCGCTGCAGCAGCCGCCTTCCTGGTAGATCTCGCTATCTTCCACCAACACCAGCCGGCCATCGTCCAGGCCCAGGGGGTGCAGCGCGCAGTAGAACGGCTTGAAGCGCCAGGGGTGCTCGCCGGCCGCGATGCTGGCGGCCTGCAGCGCGCACAGCCGGTTGGCGTTGAGGAATACGCACGTCGTCCCGGCCGGGTGCGTGGGGTCGTCGACCACGGCCGTGCCGGTGGCATTGCCGGCCGCGGGCCAATCGGTGTCGAGCTCGTCGGCGCCGTCGAACCATTGGCTGGGGTCGCGGCGGTCGGGGGGCATGTGGGGGAGGATCAGGTCCTGGTGGGCCAAGATATCCTCGACCTGGCGGGTGTGGATCCACACCCCGCCGCTGCAGCAGGCGCTCTGGCAGGCCTCCAGCCGGCAGCGCGTCATCGCCCGGGCTTCGAGCAGCCCAGGGTCCACCGGCCAGCCGTTCACGATCAGTGGCTCAACGTCGTCAGCATCCGCCATCACTCTGCCTCCTGTGGCACATAAGTTGTCCGCAGTGTAACACGCACACTGAGAATCTCAAGAGGCAATGTGCCCAGTTGCCTTAGCGGGCCTTGACGCCGCCCGCCTTTCGCCATACGCTTCCAGCAGTGCGCCGCCGGCAACTGGGCGTTCCCGCCGCGCTGGGAGGCCTCCCATGACAACTGGGGCTATCTGGCGACCTCCTGTTTCCCATGTGCGCCTCCTGTTGGCGGCGACCCTGGCGGCCGCGCTAGCCCTGGGCGCGCGCGCCCCCGCCGCGTCTGCCCGCCCGCCAGCGACCCTGCCGGTCACTACCACCGCCGACGAGTATGACCTGAGCGGCGAGGGAACCGGCTGCGCGCTGCGTGAGGCCATCGTGGCCGCGAACACCGACAGCGCCTTTGGCGGCTGCCCGGCCGGCAGCGGCGCCGACCAGATCGTCGTGCCGGCCGGCACCTACACCCTGACCCGCGCCGGGCCGAACGAAGATCTGTCTGCCACCGGTGACCTCGACCTGCGCAGCCCACTGACCATCGCCGGCGCTTCGGCCGCCGCCACCACCCTCCACGGCGGCGGCCTCGACCGGGTGCTCGACATCAGCGGCACCCTGCCGACCGAGATCACCGGCCTCACCATCACCGGCGGCTTGGTCGGCGCGTCGTTCGGCGCCGGCATCCTCAACCGTGGAACGCCCCTTACGCTGACCCACACCGCCGTCATCAGCAACATCAGCGCGATCAGCACGGGCGGCGTCGTCAACATCGGCGGCGTCCTGGTGATCGCGCAGAGCGAGATCCGCGGCAACGGCCTGTACGGCAGCCTGCACAACTCCATCGGCGGCAGCCTGCGCCTGACCGGCAGCCTGGTCCAGGGCAACCACTACGGCCCCATCCTGGGCGGCAGTGTCGTCATCCAATCCAGCCAGATCTTGAGCAACACGCATGGCGACGCCGGGCTGACGCTGGCCGGGCTGGTCACCGAAACCGCGCGGGTCGAGAACAGCACCATCGGCTTCAACCCGGCCGGCGTTCTCAACAGCGGCTCCGGCCGGCTGGTGATCGCCGGCAGCACCGTCAGCGACAACGAGGGCGCCGGGCTGCGCAACCCCTCCAGCGCGGCCCAGACCGTTGTGCTCAACAGCACCATCAGCGGCAACGACGGCATCGGCGTGGACGCCACCAACGGCACCTTCGCCCTGTACAACGTGACCCTCAGCGGCAACGACAGCGGCGGCTTCGACGGCGGCGGGCTGCGCGTCGCGGGCGTCGCCGTCACATTGCAGAACACCCTCATCGCCGGCAACACCGACCCCGGCGGCCAGGCGCCCGACTGCGCCGGGACCGTCAACTCGCTCGGCTACAACCTGGTCGAAAACGCGCTGGGCTGCACCCTGGCCGGGATCACCACCGGCAACGTCCTCAACCAGGCCGCCGGCCTGGGCCCCCTGCACGCGAACGGCGGCCCCACCCTCACCCACGCCCTGCTCGCCGGCAGCCCCGCCATCAACGCCGGCGACCCGGGCGGCTGCCGAGACGGCGACGGCGCCGCGCTGGACACGGACCAGCGCGGCTACGAGCGCGCAGACCGCTGCGACATCGGCGCCTTCGAGTTCGGCGCCCAGACGGCCTGGCTGCTGTTCGTGCCTTTCACCAGCCGGTAGCGCGGCGCACCTCCCCCTCACCGCCGCATCCGCCGCAGGGGCGAAGCCTCCGCCCTCCTCCCATTCCGCAACCGGCGGCGTCGCGCGAAGGCTTCGACCACTGAACGCCGGCGCCACGTGGATCATGGCAAGATCCCTCAGCGCCAAACGCGGCGGCTTCAGGAGGACGCCGCCAGCGCCTGGTCAGCGGGGGGTGGGGGCCCGCCCCGCCCTCGCCGGAAGATGCTAAAATACCCGGCAACAAACGCCATGGACGCCGTCCCCAGCGCGGCCGTGCTTGCGGCCCACACCAGCTTTTACACCGCGCTCAGCCTGGCCGACCTGGCCCTGATGGAGCGCCTGTGGCTGCCCTCGCCGGCGGCCGTCTGCGTGCACCCTGGCTGGCCGGCCCTGCTCGGCTGGGACGCCATCCACGCCAGTTGGGTGCGGATCTTCGAAAACCAGGGACCGCTGCACATCTGGCCCACTGAAGTCCAGCTGCGGCTGCACGGCCAAACGGCCGAGGTCAACTGCCTGGAGAACATCGACATGCGCCAGATGCGCGACAACGCCGTGCTACAGAACCTGGCCATTAACGTCTTTCGCCTAGCGTCCGGCGCCTGGCGCCTGCTCGAGCACCACACGCTGCCGGCGCCGCCCAGCGGCTCGCGCCCACCCGAGCGATTCAGCGATAATTAGCGCGGCGGGGGTTGCGTGGAACGCCCCCGCCGCTACAGAGGACCTCATGGCTCAACCTGCCTTTGCGCAAGTCACCCCGCATCTCTACAAGCTCGATCTGCCCTTCCTGCGCGGGCGGCAGCCCGTGGGGGTCTGGCTCGTCCGCGACGACGCCGGCGGCGGCTGGATCATGGTCGACGCCGGCGCGCCCGGCTTCGTCAAGACCGTCCTGGAGCGGACCCTGGCTCACACCGGCGGACAGAAGCCCAAACTGCTGGTGCTCACCCACGGCCACCTGGATCACGGCGGCGCCGCTCAGGCCATCCGCGAACAGTGGGGCGTGCCCATCGCCGCCCACCGCGAGGAGATCCCCTATCTGCTCGGGCCGGCCCGTTACAGCGCCATCCCGGCGCGCAACCCGTTGTACCGCCTGCTGCAGGTCTCGCCTCCACCGCTGGTGGGCCGCAACGTGCAGCTACCCCTCGACGACGGCCGGCGCCTGCCCGGCGGCCTGCAGGTCGTCCTCGCGCCGGGCCACACGCCGGGCATGATCGCGCTGCTGCACGCCGCCGACCGCGCGCTGATCGCGGCGGACGCCTTTACGAATCGGGGCCGCCTGCGCGACCCGTATTCGTTCCTCACCTATGATCCCGGGCTCAACCACGCCAGCCAGGCCCGCCTGGTCGATCTCGACTTCGACCACCTGCTGCCCAGCCATGGGGCGCCGCTGCTGAACACCGGCCGCCAGCAGGCGCGCGACCTAATCGCGGCGCGCGCGCTGAAGCGCAGCCGGCGCGGGATCATGAGCGCCATGGCCAGGGCCGGCTGAGGCAGGCCGCCGCCCGTGGGCCGTGGCCACGCGCGCCGCCTCCAGCGCCACGAACAGCGCGCAGCTCGCGGTCCCCGTTGACTTAATCCCCAACCGGTTTATACTCTCAACCTACTCGCAGGGAATCCTTGCGCGGAGTGCCAATCGCGAAGGAGGTGATGCCACCCCAGGTGGAGCAAACCAGTCCTACCCACTCAATGCTCACCATGTCCGATTCAACAAGGAGGAGTCCGTGAACCGTAAGACCTACGCAATCGCCGCCGGCCTTTTGGCCCTCTCGTTCCTGTTCGCCGCCTGCGCCACCCCCACCGCCACGCCGAGCACAAGCCCCGGCGCCCAAGTCGAAGTCACCCGCGTCGTCACCGTCGAAGTGCCGGTGACGGTCGAGGTGCCCGTCGAAGGCACCCCCACCACCACCGAAGTGCAGGTGCCCGTGACGTTCGATGAGGCCGGCGACACCCTGCAGACCGTCATGGAGCGCGGCCGCCTGATCTGCGGCGGCAACGCCAACGTCCCTGGCTTTGGCTACCTCGACCCAGCCACGCAAACCTATGCCGGGTTCGACATCGACTTCTGCAAGGCCATCGCCGCGGCCATCTTCGACGACCCCGAGGCCATGGAAGTCGTCGCCACCACCGGCCAGAGCCGCTTCCCGGCGCTGCAGTCCGGCGAGATCGACGTCCTGATCCGCAACACCACCTGGACCATCAGCCGCGACACCTCGCTCGGCTTCGACTTCGCCCCGACCACCTTCTACGACGGCCAGGGCATGATGGTGCGCAAGGACAGCGGCATCACCGACCTGGAAGGCCTGGAGGGCGGCACGGTCTGCGTCCAGCAGGGCACCACCACCGAGCTGAACCTGGCCGACGTGATGAGCTTCCTGGGCGTCGACTACGAGCCGATCGTGCTGGCCGACGCCAACGCCACGCGCGAGGCCTACGACCAGGGCCGCTGCGACGGCTTCACCACCGACAAGTCCGCCCTGGTCAGCCAGCAGATCCTACTGGCCGAGCCCGAGGCGCATACCATCCTGGACGTGACCATGTCCAAGGAGCCACTCGGACCCCTGGTGCGCCACGGCGACAACAACTGGGGCGACGTCGTCACCTGGGTCACCTTCTGCACCTTCAACGCCGAGGAGCTCGGCGTCGACTCGACCAACGTGGACGAGATGATGGGCAGCGACGACCCGGTGATCCTCAACATGCTGGGCGTCGAAGGCGACCTGGGCCTGGCCCTGGGCCTGCCGGCCGACTTCTGTGCGCGCGTGATCCAGCACGTGGGCAACTACGCCGAGATCTACAACCGCAATCTCGGCCCCGACACGCCCTTCAATCTGCCGCGCGGCCTGAACGCGCTCTACACCAACGGCGGTCTGCTCTACTCGCCGCCCTTCCGCTAAAGCTACCCAGACCGGCGGGGGCGCGGTCCATCTGGCGGCCGCGCCCCCCCATGCCCATGGGCCCCGACCGTCTTCGCTCCACGGCCGCCATCCCCTTCTGGCGCGATGTGCGCGTGCTGGGCGTCTTGGCCCAGATCGCGCTCGCCATCGCGCTGGTGGCCGGCACCGCCTGGCTCGGCCGCAACCTGCTGGCCGGCATCAGCCGGCTGGGCAGCGCGCAGTTCCTTTGCGCCGATGGCAGCAGCCATCTCCGCTGCCTGTTCAACTTCATGAACCTGCCGGCCTCCTTCGACATCGGCGAGCTGCCCATCGACTACGAGACCACCGACAACTACTGGCGCGCCCTCCAGGTCGGCCTGCTCAACACCATCAAGGTCTCGGTCACCGGCATCCTGCTGGCCACCCTCCTGGGCGCCTTCACCGGCATCGCCGTCCTCTCGAACAACTGGCTGCTGCGCAGCCTGGCCCACGGCTACATCGACATCATCCGCAACACCCCGCTGCTGGTCCAGCTCTTCTTCTTGTATTACGGCGTCATCCTGGCCCTGCCGGCCGTGAGCGACAGTCTGCGTCCCGGCCTAGGCATTTACCTCAGCCAGCGCGGCATCGCCCTGCCCTGGCCGGTCTTCACGGGCTCGATGCTGCCCTGGCTGGCCTTCCTGCTGTTGGCGCTGATCCAGTTCCAGGTGCTGTGGCTCATCCTGGGCCAGCGCGAACAGGCCACCGGCCGCCCCACCAACCGCCTGGCCTGGGCCGGGCTGAGCGCGCTGGCGGTGGCGGCGGCGGGTTGGTTCCTGGTGGCCGGCTTCAACGACAACCAGGCCGTGCTGGTTTCGCGCGGCGCCCGCGTGGGCCAGGCGCGCAGCACCCTGGAGGGGCTCGAGGCGCTGGTGCTCGACCGCCTGCGCATCGCCAGTCTATCGCCGGCCGATTTGGAGCAGGTGGGGCCCGAGGCGCTGCAGGAGGCTGCCCTGAAGGTCTGCGTCGTCGAGGGCTCGCCGTCGGAGCCCAACCTGGCCCGGCTGCTGCGCGCGCGCAACATCCCCTTCCACATGGAGGATTTCGACCGGGCCGACCAGGCCACGGCGGCCTACGCCGAGGGCGAATGCGACGTCTTCGCCGCGCCGCGCGTGGTGCTGGCCGGCGAGCGCGGCACGCTCGAAAACCCCGCCGGCCACCTGCTGGCCGGTGTGAGCGAGCTGCCGGTGGTGTTGTCGCTGCCCAGCCTAGAAGGCCTCAACCTGGCCGGCGGCGCGCGCCTGACGCCCGAATTCGCCGCGCTGCTCTTCGGCCTGGTCCTCTACACGGCCGCCTTTATCGCCGAGATCGTGCGCGCCGGCATCCTGGCCGTGCACCGCGGCCAGAGTGAGGCCGCCCGCGCCCTGGGCCTCACCGAGGGCCAGCGGCTGCAATTGGTCGTGCTGCCCCAGGCCCTGCGCGTCATCATACCGCCGCTCACCAGCCAGTATCTCAACCTGGCCAAGAACTCCAGCCTGGCCATCGCCGTCGGCTTCCCCGACCTGGTGGCCGTCACCAACACCATCATGAACCAGTCGGGCCGCGCGGTCCAGGTCATCATCCTGGTCATGCTGGCCTATCTGTCGCTCAGCCTGGCCATCTCGGCCCTGCTGAACTGGTACAACCGGAAGATGGCGCTCGTAGAACGGTAAGATGGCTCCCCTCACCCAGTCTGCCGCTCCGCCCCGCCCTGCCCGCCCGTTGCTGGCCAGCGCGCTTGGCTGGGCCCAGGAGAACGTGTGGGCCACGCCCTGGCAGGCGCTGGGCAACCTGGCGCTGCTGCTCTTCGCGGCCTGGGCCTTCCGCGGCCAGTTGGCGCGCGCCCCGCTCCTGGCAAGCGTCATCGGCGCGCTGTGGCTGGCCGGGCTGCTGTGGCTGGCGGCGAACGCGCTCGGCCACCGGCCCGACCCGCTGAGCCAGTGGCTCAAGGAGCGGCTGTTTGCCTCGCCGCCCAGCGCGCTGCTCACCCTCGTCATCGTGCTCTGGCTAGCCGCGGCCGCCCGCGGCCTGGTCAGCTGGGCCATCGTCAACGCCAGCTTCGCCGGCAAAGGCGAGCACACCGGCGCCACCTGGGGCGTAATCTTCGCCAACTTCAAGCTGTTTATGGTGGGCCAATACCCGGCGGGCGACCTGTGGCGCGTGTGGGCCAGCCTGGCGCTGGCGGCGGCGTTGGTGGCCGCCCTCGTGCTGGTCTTGGGCCCGCTGCGCGGCCGGCTGCGGCCGGCGCGCCGCCTGCTGACGGCCCTCTGGCTGCTTTCGCCCGTCGTGATCTGGCTGCTGCTGCGCGGCCTGAGCCCCGGCAGTCCCCTGCCCCCGGTCGAGACGCGCCTATGGGGCGGCCTGCTGCTGACGCTGATCCTGACTGTCTTCGCCATCGTCGTCTCGTTCCCGCTGGGCATCCTGCTGGCCCTCGGCCGCCGCAGCCAGTTGCCGGGCGTCCCGGCCTGGCTGACGGCCCTCGTCGTGGGCGGGCTGGCGGCCTATGGCCTGTGGACCTACACGCTGCCGGGCTGGCCCCACGCCACCACCGTGCTCGAGCGCGTGCTGCTGCTCTGGCCGCTCTGGCTGGCGCTGGCCGGCGTGCTCTTCCAGCGTGCCTACCGCGGCAACGTCGCCGCGGCCGCCTCGACCGTCTACATCGAATTCGTCCGCGGGGTGCCGCTGATCACCGTGCTCTTCATGGCCCAGATCATGCTGGCCCTCTTCCTGCCGGCCAACTTCGACATCGAGAACGCCTACCGCGTGATGTGGGGCATCGCGCTCTTCAGCGCCGCCTACCTGGCCGAGAACGTGCGCGGCGGGCTGCAGTCGATCCCCAAGGGCCAATACGAGGCCGCCGACGCGCTCGGGCTGAGCACCCTGCAGCAGCTTCGGCTGGTGATCTTGCCGCAGGCGCTGCGCGTGGTCATCCCGCCCATCACCGGCCAGTTCATCAACCTGTTCAAAGACACCTCGCTGGTCACCATCGTGGGCCTGTTCGACCTGCTGGGCATTGCCAACGTCGTCATTGCCCAGCCCGACTGGCTGGGCCTGCGCCGTGAGGCCTATTTCTTTATCACCGTCATCTACTACCTGGGCTGCCTGGCCATGGCCCAGACTGGCTACTGGCTCGAGCGCCGCACCGGGCTGGGCGTGCGCTGATTGTCGTTCGCCCTCACCAGGAGGCCCGCATGACCAACGGTCCCACCCCGCCCCCCGCCGACGTCGACGACATCATCGTCTGCCGCGACGTGCACAAGTGGTTCGGCAGCTTCGAGGCCTTGCGCGGCGTCAGCCTGTCGGTCAAGACCGGCGAGGTGGTCGTTATCATCGGCCCGTCTGGCTCGGGCAAGTCCACCTTCATCCGCACCCTCAACCGCCTGGAGCAGCACCAGCAGGGCCAGATCATCATCGACGGCATCGAGCTCAGCCATGACATCCGCAACATTCAAGAGATCCGCCGCGAAGTCGGCATGGTCTTCCAGTCGTTCAACCTGTTCCCGCACCTGACGGTGCTGGAGAACATCACCCTGGCGCCGCTCAACGTGCGCCGCTGGCCGCGCGACAAGGCCGAGAGCATCGCCCGCGACTGGCTCCAGCGGGTGGGCATCCCCGAGCAGGCCGACAAGTATCCCGGCCAGCTCTCCGGCGGCCAGCAGCAGCGCGTGGCCATTGCCCGCGCCCTGGCCATGCAGCCCAAGATCATGCTCTTCGACGAGCCTACCTCGGCCCTCGATCCCGAGATGATCAAGGAAGTGCTCGACGTGATGCGCGACCTGGCCGGCAGCGGCTACACCATCGTGGCGGTCACCCACGAGATGGGCTTCGCCCGCGAGGTGGCCGACCGCATCTACTTCTTCGACAAGGGCCAGATCGTGGAGCAAGGCCCGCCGGCCCAGTTCTTCAACAACCCCCAGCACGAGCGCACGCGGCTGTTCCTGTCGCAAATCCTGCATCACTAAAGCCGGCCGCAGGCGACCGGCGACAGAGGGCGAGCGGCCTCAGATTCCCTCTCCCGGCGGGAGAGGGCTAGGGTGAGGGCGAGCGGCCACTGCCACCACCCGCCAGGCTCTGAGTAGCCCGGCAGAAACCGCCCGGCGGGAGCCCCCAGATCCCCTCTCCCGGCGGG
>JADLEU010000340.1 GCA_020845955.1 Anaerolineales bacterium | reverse complement strand
GGCTACGAGGCCGAGCACTACGCCCTCTCGCTGCAGATCGGCGAGCTTAAGCTGTTCCCGGCCGTCCGGGCCGCGCTGGCCGAGGGAGCGCGCGTGGCCGCGCACGGCATGTCGTGCCGGGCGCAAATTGCGGATGGCACCGGCGCGCGCGCGGTTCACCCGGTAGAGATGGTCGCGGAGCGCCTCACGGCCACCAGCTAGAGACAGGGTCCTGATCGCGCCCCGAAGCAGCCGGCATCCGGGCCGCTTGGCAGGAAGGGCGCGCGCCAATGCCGTCAATCCAAGACGCCCAATACGGCCTGCGGCGCCCATCCCAGCAGGCCGGCGTCCTGACACCCGCCGCACTTGGCACGCTCACCGTTGCCGCAGGAACCTTGCTGGTCCTGGAGACCGTAGAGGCCGTCGACCGAAAGCCTCGCGACTGGCGACAGGGCGGGCCATCACTGGCCCGCATCCACCAGGTGAAGGGGGATCAGTGCGGCTTGGAGACTCAGGGGTTCTTTGGGCCGCTCTACAAGGCAGTGACGTATCCCAGCAGGTAGGCCCCGGCCAGACCCGCGCCGGCCGGCACGGTCACGTCGAATGCTCGCCAGACCACGCCCGCCTAGTAGCCGCTCAGCAGCAGCGCCCGCTGGTCGGGCGGGTAGAGCACCTCGTCCACGCGCCAGCCAAGGGCCTCGAACATGCGCAGCCAAGGCGTGCCCTGCCGGTCGATGGCGGCGGACATACCCCGTCCCTCGGCCGCCCACCACGCATCGTAGGCCTCCAGCCGCTCGAGGCCAGGCAGCGTGAGCAGGCGCCGCCGAAGGTAACCGCTGGGCGTTGAGGGCAGATCAAGCGTCATCGTGAACCTCCCGGCACGCGGCCGCCAACTTACATGGGGCCCGGGGCAGGCGCTGGTCCCGCCCAGCGCTGCCGCTAGGGCCCGGGCCGCGCGCGTCGCCCAGGTCCCCCAGCAGCCGGCACGTTTGCCAGCGAACGTGGCGCTGGGGGATGATGCAGAGCCTCCGCCAGGACATGCGCGGCGGTATCCACCAGCGGCGCTTTGGATCAAGGTGGCGCTGGGATGCGCGTCTGGCGGCTGCAGCGGCCAGGCGCGTTTGGACGCCGGAGAACTTGACGGGCTTCGCCAAGCGGTCAGGGACCAATCGGCTGAGATTAGTGCAGGATCTGGCTGAGGAACTGCCGCGTGCGCTCCTCGCGCGGGTTGGCGTAGAATTCAGCGGGTGCGCCTTGCTCGACGATCTTGCCGCGATCCATAAAGATGATGTCGTTGGCGGCGTTGCGCGCAAAGCCCATCTCGTGAGTGACGACGATCATTGTCATGCCCTCGCCGGCCAGCGTCTGCATCACGTCGAGCACTTCCTTGATCATCTCGGGGTCGAGCGCTGAGGTCGGCTCGTCGAAGAGCATGATCTTCGGGCTCATCGCCAGCGCCCGCGCAATGGCCACGCGCTGCTGCTGGCCCCCGGAGAGCTGGCCGGGATAGGCGGCGGCCTTCTCGGGGATGCCCACGCGCTCGAGCTGCTGGCGGGCGATGCGCTCGGCCTCACCCTTCTGGCGCTTGCGCACCACGCGCTGGGCCAGCATGATGTTTTCCAGGGCCGTCAAGTGCGGAAAGAGGTTGAACTGCTGAAAGACCATGCCCACTTCGGCGCGGACCGCGTTGATGTCCCGGCTGTTGTGGGTCAGGCGCATGCCGTCCACCCAGATCTCGCCACTGGTGGGCGTCTCCAGGTGGTTAATGCAGCGCAGCACGGTCGATTTGCCCGACCCGCTCGGGCCGATGATGACGACCACCTGGCCGTGGCGCACGGTCAGGTTTAGGCCATTAACTGCCCGAAACTGGCCAAACTGCTTGACCAGGTTTTTGAGGACCACCATATCCTTGCCCGGCTGTTCGGCCATGCGCTTGCCTCAGTAGCGATAGCGCGACAGGCGCGCCTCCAGCGCCCGCACGCCGCGCGTCAGCAGGATCGTCAGCACCAGGTACATAAACGCCAGGATGCTGTAAGCCTGGAAGTACAGGAAGGTGCTGGCGGCGTACAGCTTGGTGATCTGCGTCATGTCGCGCACGCCCAGCACCGACACCAGCGACGAGTCTTTGACCATGGCGACGAAGTCGTTGCCCAGGGCCGGCAGCACGCGCCGGATGGCCTGGGGCAGAATGACGTGGCGCATGGCCTGGAGGTAGTTCATCCCCATGCCGCGCGCCGCTTCCATCTGGCCCTTCTCGATCGATTGGATGCCGGCCCGGAAGATCTCGCCCTCGAAGGCGCCGTAGGCCACCCCCAGCGCGATCATCGCGCGGACCTCAAAACTCAGGTCGCGCGTGCCAACGGCCAGCAGGAAGTTCGCCGGGCCGAGCAGTCCGCTCAGCGCGGCGCCGATCGCGTTTAGGATTGCCACCAGCCCAGGCACACCCACGAACGAGATATACAGCAACAGAACCAGGATGGGGACGCCGCGAATGACCTCGACGTAGAAGGACGACAGGTTGAAGATCAGCACGTTGCTCGACACGCGCGCCAGGCCCACCAGCAGGCCGATACACACCGCCAGGGCGTAGCTGGCCAGGCTCACCCGAAAGGTGACCAGCGCGCCCGTCGAGATGGCACGGAAGATGACGTTGGTCTGCGCGTCGGTGACGATCTGAAAGACGATGAGCAGCCCGACCAGGATGGTGATCAGCAGCCACCAGGGCCAGCGCGAGATGGTGTCCAGCGTGGGCGCCACGCGCGCGGCGCGCGGCGGCTCGATGGCGGCGGGCTGCTCGGTGCTCATGGATCGGGCGTTGCTCCGGTCGCAACTGGCAGACGGGCGGGCGCCCCTTGGG
>JADLEU010000339.1 GCA_020845955.1 Anaerolineales bacterium | reverse complement strand
GCCGCGGGCGCGGTGCCGGCCACGACCACCCAAAGGGCGAGCGCGAAGGCGCGCCGGAGCCGAGGCGGATCGGCGCTCAACTGTGCGTAAGCCGGCAGTGAAATGCGAGCCAGCGAGGCCGAAATCAACACCGTCGGCCATAGCGACGTTCGATAGGCGCGGTCGTATTGACCGGCAATGGCAGTGCCCGCCAGCAGACCCACGACCAGGGTATCAAACTGGGTGAGGATGACCGAGGCGGTGGCGAAAACGAGGCCGTAGCGCAGACCGTACGCCACGAACGAACGCGCCAGGGTGCGGTCGAGCCGAAACAGCGGGCGACGCACCGCGCTGGTCCAGAAGAGGGCCAGGTTGAGCAGTGCGCTGCTGATCAGACCAAGCGCCAGGCTCCACAAGCCCAGCCCGACCAGGGCGGCCGCCAGGATGATGCCAAACTGGGTCAGGCTGACGATGGTCTGGAAGAGCGCGATGCGGCCAAAAACGAGATGCTTTTCGCTCGCGAAGCGCAGCGCGCCGCTGACGGAGTCGACTAGGCTGGCCACGCCGACGACTACCATAATCGCGCCCAGATCGCCACGCTGAAAAACGCGCCAGACCACCAGCGCGCCCACGAGCATGGGCAGGAGCGACAGGGCCGCGAGAAGCAGGTTGAGGGTCACGAAGGTGTCGAAGAACTCGGGCTGGTCGTCGGGCTCGCGCAGGTACTTCTGCTCCAGCTGGAGCTTGGTGCGCAGGTCAAGAAAGGCGTAGGCGGTCACGGCGACGGCGAGCGTGCCAAAGTCGTTCGGGCTCAGCAGGCGGGCCAGGAGGATGCCGCCCAGGAACCCGACGACGATATTGCTGACGGTGCTGACGGTCAGAAAGAGCGCGCCGCGCACGGAGCGCGAGGCCAGGCCGTTCATCGGCCTGGCCTGCTCGGGGCGCGCGGTGCGGGACACCAGGAGACCTCCGGATCGGCGGTATCCATCAGGCTGGTCGCCAGGCGCAATGTTGCCTGAGCGCGCCAACGGAGTTCAGAGGTTGCCTGGCAGAAACATCCTGGCCCTGCGCGTCTGTATCCACTGGCGTATACACTCATGAAGGGCAGCTTCGGTCTCACGGATGTCTGCCACACACAATCCTCAGCTCAGCGGGGGATGGTGCCGCTTGTCCGGTCTGCGGGCGACAACCATGCCGCGCCGCCTAGCGCTACTTATAGCATTCCATTCGGCGGTGCGGGTCATGCGGCCGGGAATTTGCCGAGGCGATGCAGGCTGGAAGCCTGGCATTCTATCAGAAGCGGTACGGGCAGGCCGAGCAGGAGGACGTGCTGGCCGGGGACCTGGCCGGCCACGGGGGCGGCATTCGATCTGGATTTGCTGGTGCAGGGATTGGAGCACGTCGAGGCGCCTTATGGGTTTTGACGATTAAGCCGGGCAATGGTCGTGGGCGCCGCCGGGCTGGCCCGCCACCGCGCCGGATGGCGGCCTTGGCCTGTGACAACGACCTTAGGGCACCAGCGCAAAGGTCATTAACGGCGGCTTCGACCGCGCGGCCACTCGTGCGCGCGCGGCACGGCGCTGCTCGCGCCGGATGCGCCAGCCGAGCTTTAGCCAGCCCAGGTCTGCCCCAGCCAGCGCGTAGAGCTGGTGGGCGCGCTGCAGCCGGCGCCAGGCCAGCCGCGGTTCCCCGCGCCGAAGTGCGCCGAGCGCGCTCAGCAAGCAATGCTGGCTGAGCTGGCGATCGAGCCGGGCGCGCAAGGCCACCAGCCCTGAAGTGGCCGGCAGGGCAGCGCCAAAGACGTCGGCCTGCTGGTTGATGAGATCGGCGATCGCGTCGCGCAGTTCGCGCGCGAGCCGGCGGTTCAGGTTCTGGCCGTGCTGGCGGGTAATGGCCAGGCGGCGCGGCAGGTAGGTGAACCCCAAGCGATAGGCCAGCCGCAGGATAAAGGCCCAATCGTCCCAATAGTCCTCGCGCCAGAGGCCGGCAGCCAGCATCGCCGCGCGGCGAAACACCAGGGTGGCCGGCAGACAGTGCAGGCCCTGGAATTGCCACCGCAGGGCCCGCTCGCCGCGCAGCGTGAGCGGATCGGGCGCCGGCAGGACTGCGCGCAGGGGGCGCAGCTCGAGGTCGGCCACGTCGTAGGCGCACTGCACAAAGGCAATCTCGGGCTGCTGCTCCAGGCAGCCGACCATTTCGGCGATGAACTCGGGGTAATAGACGTCGTCGTCGGGCAACAGGGCGAAATACTCGCCGTGGGCCAGGCGCACACACTCGTTCCAATTGCGGGGCGGGCGCAGGTTGCCGGCGGTGCGGTGATAGAGCAGGCGCGGCTCGGGAATGCGGCTGACCCGGGCAGCGGTGTCGTCGGACGAGCAGTCGTCGCTGACGATGATCTCGAGGTGCGGATAGGTCTGCTGCCGCACGCTCTGGATAGCCTGGACCACCAGGCCGGCGCGGTTGTAGGTCGGGATGCCGATCGAGACGAGCCTGGAGCTGTTCATGGCGCGCTGCGCTCGGCCAGGGCGACGAGCGTGGCCTCGCGCAGATCTGCCCCGCCATTGGCGAGGGGACAGAGGCGGCCGCCGGCGGGCGCGACGGCTAGCTGGTGGACCGCGTACCCGTGCCGAGCTAGATCATCGACGATGGCCGCCGGCAAGAAGCCAAACGCATCCAAATGCCGGCGAATGACTTCGAGGGCGATTAACTCGGGGCGATTAGGACCCGACAGGAGCTGGCTGGCGCCCCGCAGGACCAGCTCCTCAGCGCCTTCCACGTCGAGCTTGGCGGCTCGGACCGGGCCGAGCGCCTGCTGAGCCGCATATGCGTCGAGCGTTGTGGCCGGGCAGTCGACTCGATGGGTCAGGAGCGCATGGGTCCGCCGGAGCGAAGCCAGACCGCTGTCGATCTCGGGGCCATACCACAGCTGCACCGTGGCGCCGTCCTGGTTGAGGGCCAGATTGTTGAGCTGCACCTGCGGGAAGCGATTGAGCCGGACATTCCGCTGGAGATAGCGAAACGTGCGTGGGTGGGGTTCGAAGCTGTGCACCTGGCCCGCCGGGCCGACGAGGGAGGCTGCCAGGAGTGTGAAATAGCCGATGTTGGCGCCAATGTCCAGGAACGTGTCGCCAGGCCGCAGCCAGCCGCGCAGCAGTTGGGTCAGCTCCGGCTCATAGACGCCGGCGCGGCTCAAGTGGAAGGGAATAGATTGATCCAGGGCGCGCTCCAGCTTGAACCCGGGCTGCTCGATCGCGCCCCAGCTGAAGATCCGCTTGCCGGGCGTAACAATCCAACGGCGCAGCCAGCCTTGCAGCGGCGCCGGCTGGTGGCCGAACCAGGACATCAGGCAGGACATCAGGCGGGCGAGCATGTGACCATCATCTCAGCCAGTGCAAGTGCAGCCGGACCAATTGGCGGCGATAGTGATCCCAGGTGTGGGCCCCGACCGCGGCCCGGCCAGCCCGGCCCATAGCGACGCGGCGCCCCGGCGAGCGGCGCACCTCCTCTAGAGCCTGGGCGTAGGCGGCCGGGTCATTATAGCGGACCACAAAGCCGCTCTCGCCCGGCGACACGAGATCGGCAGCGCCGGTATGGTCCGAGACCACCACGGGCAAGCCGCAGGCCATGGCCTCCAGGACCACCAGGCCAAAACCGTCTTCAACCGACGGGCAAACAAACACGTCGGC
>JADLEU010000338.1 GCA_020845955.1 Anaerolineales bacterium | reverse complement strand
GCGGCTGGTACCAGACGGCCGACGGGAACCGGTTGACCACCGGGCAGCGCAGGCTCCACAGCCAGGCCAGCAGCGCGGCCTGCGTCTCGGCCTGGAGGTAGGCCAGGTCGTCGGGCTGCCAGCCGGCCGGATCGATCCACAGGCCGCGGCGCACGAACGCGCCCGCGATCTGGCCGTCGCGCGCCGGCGGCCCGCCCTCCCAGCGCAGCTCGCTGGCGCACTGTTCGTCGTCCAGCCGCCAGGCAAAGCGGCCAGGGCTAGCCAAGGGATTGGTGAGGAAAATGGTCGGGCGCCGGCGGGCCTCCAGCGCGGCGCGCACGGCCAGCGCGCAGGCATCCTGCGGGGAGCCGATGACGACAAACACCCCCGGCCGGGTTTGACGCGAGCGCTTGTGGCCAGCCATTGATGTTCCGCTCCGCCGTGCCCAAGGCCAGGGAGCCTGTCGAATGTCGTGACCAGCCGCGCTGGTGTGCCGAAGGCCGCTGTCTCGCACGGCGGCGCAGAGCGGGAGACGCTCGATTTTCAGCCGGCGTTGCTGCCGGGCCCCGGCGGACCCATCCGCCTCGGCGGTCGGGCGGTACGGTCGGCCGCTGGCGGACTGGGGGACGGAGAACGCAGGCCTTGCCTGGTATGCTACAGTGTAGGACCAAACGCGCTTGCGTCAATAGGCCGCCGGGCACGGCGCCGGCGCCAGGTTGGTGCGTTTGCTCACAATGCCGCCCGGCCTGAACATCGATACTCACCCGGACCTACCAGCGTCAGCGGTAGGCTGTGCTGAGCGCGTTGTTGTAGATGATACGCTTTGTTGTACGGTTGACGCGTCTGCCACATTTTCCAGGCCACAGCCAGCCAGCGACACTTGCACCGCGCTGGCGCGCAGCGCAAGTGCCGGTGTTGGCCAGCCAGCGCTAGGCATGGCTATTGGAGTCGCAGTGCGGGCGCGCGGCCGGGGGGAGGCCCCTTTGTCTGAAGCTGATACCTGCCGGACGTACGTGCTGCCCAAGCTGTATGCGGCCGGCTGGACGGACGAGCAGATCCGCGAGCAGGTAACTTTCACGGACGGGCGGATTGTGCCGGTGGCGCGCGGGCAGTGCGCAAGCCGGGCAAGCGCGCGGACTATGTGCTGCGCTATCGCGCGGACCTTCCCATTGCGATTGTCGAAGCGAAAGCTGAATACAAGCACCCGGGCGCGGGGCTGCAGCAGGCGTTCCTGGTGCTGGACGTGCTGGAAGCGACGGGCGAGGGCCGCCTGACGGCGCAGGTGCTGGGCGAGTTCTTCCGCGCGACCACCCGGCCGATCGCGCCAATGCTGACGCTCGACCAGGCCCAACAGCAGGTTGACAGCTTTAGCCTGACCTGGCCGGTCCTCGATATCACGGCCATGGTGGTGCAGGAGGCAGTGCGCGCGGTCCGTGTGCACCGGCTGTCTTACTATGATGCCCAGGTCTGGGCGGCGGCGCGCCTCAACCAAATTGCGGTTGTGTTCAGCGAGGACTTCACCGACGGCCGCAGCGTGGAAGGCGTCCGCTTCGTGGACCCGTTTGCGGAGGCTTTTTCGCTGGAGGCCTGGATCGGGTAGCGTGCCCGGCATTGCCGCAATTTGCGGCGCTGCCGCGAGCCCGCGGTGAGCGGGCTTTGTGTTTCTGCTAGCCCCCGGGTTCAGCCCCGGGCGGCGGCTGCGGCCGTTCGGGATGACATGGCGCGGGACCGGGGTTTCGCCGGGCCAGACAGCGGGCAGCCCGTGGGCGGCGGCGTTTGAGCGGCCGCTGCCCAAGCGGCAGGGGACGGGCTCAGGAGCCTGGTCGACACAATCGGATGTTTGGCCCGCGAGCCCGCGGTGAGCGGGCTTTGTGTTTCTGCTAGCCCCCGGGTTCAGCCCCCGGGCGGCGGCTGCGGCCGTTCGAGATGACATGGCGCGGGACCGGGGTTTCGCCGGGCCAGACGGCGGGCAGCCCCGGGCGGCTGGCGGCGGGGCAGAGGTCTGCGCCTCCGGCGGAGGTGGGCGGCTGTTGTCGTTCCCTGCGCGGATGAAGCCTCGACGGCAAAGGCGCATGCTCCTGGGCAGGCAAGGAGGCCGGGCGCCCACACGCGCCATTTGGCCTGCCTCGGCCGCGCGCTGTTTAGCCCTGCCCAACCTGCCCATCTTCGCCTACAATCTCCGTGGGCGAAAGGAGCGGGTATGCCGACAGCAATACAGTTGAAAGGTGATCACAGCCAGGCGGCAGCTGCCGGCCGGGCCGTGGATTGGCTGGCACGGCGCTGGATGGTGGTGTTCACGCTGGTGGCCGGGCTGTATGCCGGCCTGCCCTGGCTGGCGCCCGTGTTCATGCGCGCGGGCTGGCCCGCGGGCGGCCGGGCCCTCTATGCCCTCTACGCGACCCAGTGCCACCAACTGCCGCAGCGCTCGTTCTTCCTGTTTGGGCCCCAGGCAACCTACTCGCTCGACGAGATCCAGCGCTGGAGTGGGCCAAGCAACGACCCGCTGATCCTGCGGCAGTTCATCGGCAACGCGGAGGCGGGCTGGAAGGTGGCGTGGTCGGACCGGATGGTGGCGATGTACACGGGCGTGCTGCTGTTTGGGCTGGCTTATTGGCCGCTGCGCCGCCGGCTGCGCCCGCTGCCCTGGTGGGGTTTTGGGCTGCTGGCGCTGCCCATGGTGGCCGACGGCCTCACACACCTGGTCAGCGACTTCGCCGGCCTGGGCCAGGGCTTCCGTGACAGCAATGCCTGGCTGGCGGCCCTGACCGGCCAGGCCCTGCCCGCCGCGTTCTACGCCGGCGACGGGCTGGGCACGTTCAATAGCTGGATGCGCCTGTTGACAGGCAGCTTGTTCGCGCTGGGCGTCGTCTGGCTGGCCCTGCCGCACCTCGAGCCGGCCGTCACCGAGACAGCTGATCAGGGCGCGGCCAGGTTCGAGCAGGCCGGCGGCGCGCGGCCGGTTTATCGTGATTGACGAAAGGAGCGAAGGCAATGGCAAAGGACCCCGTGTGCGGGATGGACGTGGACGAGAAGACCGCGGCCGGCAAGTCTGAGTACAAAGGCCAGACGTATTACTTCTGCGCGCCCGGCTGCAAGCAGGCGTTTGACCGCGACCCTGAGAAGTACGTGCGCCAGGCGCCGCAGGGCGGCCAGCCTGGCCATGACGCGCACCGCTGAGCCGGCGACGGCGGCCCGGCGGCGAGACGGTGAGCGATGACCGAGAACGCCCAACGGGTCCGGGTGCTGCTGGCCGACGATCACACCGCGGTGCGGCAGGGCGTGCGTCAGTTCCTGGAGGCCGATAGCGGGATCGAGATCGTCGCCGAAGCGGCGGGCGGCGCCGAGGCGCTGCGGCTGATCCGCGCGCGGCGGCCGCACGTGGCCGTGTTGGACATTCAGATGCCGGGTCTGACCGGCATCGAGATCACGCGCGCCATCCGAGCCGAACGGTTGCCGGTGGGGGTGCTGATCCTGACCGCCTTCGACGACGACCCATACGTGCAGGCGGTGCTGCAGGCCGGGGCCAACGGTTATGTGCTCAAGACGGCCGAGGCCGGCGACCTGATCGAGGCCGTGAAGGATGTCCACGCGGGCCGCTCGGCGCTCGACCCGGCCATCGCCCGCCGGCTGTTGGCGCGCATGGCGCGCCCGGCCAGCGAAGTGCAGGCCGCGGCGGCCAGCCTCACCGAACGCGAGATCGAGGTCTTGCGGCTGGCAGCCAGAGGCTACACCAATAAGGCCATCGGCGCGCAACTGCAGATCAGCGACCGAACCGTGCAGGGCCACCTGGCCAAGGTGTACGACAAGCTGCGCGCCGGCAGCCGCACCGAGGCCGTGATGCGCGCGGTGTCGCTCGGGCTGGTCCGCGCGGGCTGTGATTTTCGGGTCTCCGACTAGCGCTGCGACCGCATGCCGTCTCCCGCCCCGCCCGGTCCCGGGCGGCCACCGGCCCGCGGGCTCGGTTTCGCCCTGCAGCTGAGCCTGCTGGTTTTCCTGCCGCTGGCGGCGATCGCCGTCGTCGTTCCGCTGGTCAGCCTGAGGCTGCATGCCCAGGCCATGCGCGTGCTGGTGGCCGGGCGCGACCGGCGCGCGGTGCAAGCCGCCGCCGCTTCGCTGCAACAGCAGTTGGAACACCAGGCCAGGGCCGTTCAGGGCCTGGCGCTGTACGCCGCCGCCGTCACCCCCCAGGCAGCCCTGGCGGACCATGGCGGTTGGCTGCGGGAGTTTGACCGCGGCCTGGCGTTTTTGGACCAGGCGGGGAAACTGCTGGCCGCGAGCGGCGAAGCCGAAAGCTGGGCCGGGCGCCCGATGGCTGGCTTGTTGGCCCAGCTCGGCCAATCGACCACCCCCCTGTTTTCCGAAGCGTTTGTGGATCCGGCCACGGGCCGGGTGACGCTGCTGGCGGCTGCCCGCGCGAATGGCGGCCCCGTGGCCGTGGGTGGTTTTGAGCCCGGCCTGCTCGCGGGCGCCGGGCTTGGGACGCTGGCGCAGCCAGGCAGCGGGGCCAGCGTGTGGGTGGTGGACGGCCGTGGGCAGGTCTTGGTTCAGGCCGGGCCGCCGGCGCCCGAGGGCGATCTGGCCGCGCACGCGGGGGTGGCGGAGGCCTTGCGGGGGGAAACCGGCGAGGCGCACTTGACCGTGGACGGCGAGGAGCACGTGGTGGCCTACAGCCCGGTCGAACCGGTCGGCTGGGCGCTGGTGATGGAAGAGCCGTGGCACAGCGTCGACAGCCCGCTGCTGCGCAGCACGCTGGCGGCGCCGCTGGTGTTGATCCCGGTGGTGCTGGTGGCGCTGCTGGCGCTGGCGTTCGGCATCCGGCAGATCGTGCAGCCGCTGCGGCGGCTGGCCCTCTCGGCGGGCGAGCTGGGGCTAGGGCACTTTGAAGCCGTGGAGGCAGCAGCCGGCGGCATTGCCGAGATCCAGCACCTGCAGGCCGAACTGGTGCACATGGCGCGCCAGGTGCGGGCGGCGCAGCAGAGCCTGCGCGGCTACGTCGCGGCCGTTACGCGCGGCCAGGAGGACGAGCGGCGGCGGCTGGCGCGCGAGCTGCACGACGGGCCGGTTCAGGCGCTGATCGCGCTGGATCAGCGTGTGCAGATGGTCCAGCTGAAGCTGAAGGGCACGGCGCCCGAGGTCCACGAGCGGCTGGCCGAGCTGCGGCAGATGACGGGCGGGCTGCTCGAGGATGTGCGCCGGGTGATCCGCGCCCTGCGGCCCATCTACCTGGAAGACCTCGGGCTGCTGCCGGCGCTGGAAATGCTGGCGCGCGACCTGGACAGCACGGCGGGCATACCGGCCGCCTTTCGCAGTCAGGGCGCGCCCACGCGGCTGGCGGCTGAGCGCGAGATCGCCGCCTATCGGTTCGCGCAGGCAGCGCTGAACAACATCGCCCGGCACAGCCAGGCGACCCGGGCGGAAGTGACGGCCCTGTTCGAGCCCGAGCTGTTTACGCTGCGCGTGCAGGACAACGGCCGGGGCTTTACGCCGCCCCAGCGGCTGGGCGATCTGGCCGCCGCCGGCCACTTTGGTCTGGTGGGCATGCAGGAGCGGGCCGAGCTGGCGGCCGGCCGCATGAGCATCCGTTCGGCGCCCGGCCAGGGCGCCACGGTCGAGCTCCGGCTGCCGCTGCGACCGCCCGTTTGGGCCGCCCGGCCCTAGCGCTGCCGACCCCCGCCAAACGCCCGGCTCCAAAACGCGCCAAACGGCGCGCCCATCACACGCGGATCGGCGCTAGGCCGCGCGCCAGCGCCCGGCTACCCTACCCGCAGGGACCTTCAGCGATTGTTCACATCGTCTTCACGTGATCTTCATGAACGAGCAGTACCCTGACACTGAGGCAGTGCGCGTCTTTAGCCGGTCGCCGAGGGGCGCCAGGCCCGGGTCAGGCGTCAACGCATGAGGCGCGCCATCCATGCGAACAGAATGCGCTTTCGGAGAGCGCGGAGGTTGAGATGAGCAAGACTCTGCAGTGGGTTATTGGGATCGGCGTCGTTGTCGTCGTGGCGGCGGTTGTGTTCGCCACGATCTGGCCGCTCTTCGTCCCGGGCACGGGCTGGACCGGCCTGGGCATGATGGGGCCGGG
>JADLEU010000337.1 GCA_020845955.1 Anaerolineales bacterium | reverse complement strand
TCGAGGTGTACGAAAGCTTCGACCCGTTCGTCTACGTCAAGGAGATGGATGAGTGGCACCTGCAGAGCGAGCCGTGGACTTTCGTGCTGGATCGGGATGGCGTCGTCGCGGCCCGGTTGGGCGGGCCAGTCTCACCGCGCGAACTAGAGGCCGCGCTGCAGCCCTTGCTGGGCGCGCGCTGATGGCGCGGCTGGCTGCCGCCTGGCAGGTTGCGTGTCAGGTTGATGCCTGCCGTCGCCTGGCTAGGCCGGCGGCAATGCTGGCCCTGGCCCTGGCGCTGGGATTGGCGTTAGGCGCCAAGCCAGCCTTGGCTCACGCCGAGCTGCAGCGCGCCGAGCCAGCGCCTGGCAGCACGGCGCCGCCTGGCCTGGCGGCGATCGTGCTGGAATTAAACGAACCACTCGCGCCGGGCAGTGCGGTGACACTGTATCGGGAGGCGTTCAGCGTTGTAGCAGACGTCGAGACGCGGGTAGAGGGGGTGGTGATGACAGCCGCGCTGCGCGAGGCACTGCCCGCAGGCAACTACACGGTGGAGTGGATGGCAGTTGGGCTCGATGGCCACACGGTGCAGGGCAGCTACCAATTCGCCGTCAAGGCGCCGGATCAGGCGAGCCGGCCGCGGGCGATTCTGCCGTGGCTGGCGGCCGCGGGCGGCGCACTGGCGATCGGTCTCGCGTTAGCCCGATACTGGCGGCGATCTAACTCGGCGCGTTGAGGCGCTCGCGAGGCTCTCTGTGCTATAATCAGCCTCTCACGAACGAGGAGCCTCCAGATGAAGTGGCACATCCTTCTGAGATGATCTCGCGCGGGTAACGCATCTCGCAACCCTCTTTTGGCGGGATTCTGCTGCCTGCTTGCCAGAACTATGAAAACCGAGGGCGTTGGCCCTCGGTTTTTCTTTCCTGTGACGCGGCGCTTGAGGGCACATGCTTAGGGCGCACCAGGTTTTCAGGTCTCTTGGGCTCGACGTGGTCCTGGGCGGCGTCAATCTAGGTCTGAATTGCGGCGACCGCGCTGCCGTGGTTGGTCCGAATGCCAGTGGCAAGACCACGCTATCGCACAACGCCTCGAGCGCCTGCTGGCCGACGGCGGCCTAGTCGTTCAGCGCTGGGCGCACTGGCCATTCGGTCAATTGCGGCACCAATGGGCAGTGTCTATACTGGTGCAGTCATAGCGCTCGGGCAGTTCGTTGCGAGTGCCCAGCGTGTCTTAGGGTGCAGTGGAGGGCGCGTCACAGGCTGGCGGCCCTCGGTGATAGAGTGGCTATGAGAACAACACAAGAAAGTAGCCGCCAGGCGCGCATGCGCGCCTGGCGGCGGGACCGGTGGGCAAAGCTGGCTGACGCCACGGTAAACGTCCGGCGAGCCTTCGCGCTCGTGGCGGAAGCGCATCCCGCGTCAGCGCTGGCGATGGCCGGTTGCACCCTGGTCGGGGCCTTGCTGCCGGCTGCCCAGGCTTGGGTCGGGAAGCTGATCGTCGACGTGGTCGTCAACGCTATTAACACCGAGGCCGGGGCCGCCGCGGGCATCCGCGCCGTGCTACCGCTCTTGCTGGCCGAGCTGGTGATGCTGGTGCTGCAGTCGACCAACAGCCAGGCACGCACCCTGGCCGAGCACGTGCTGCACGCGCGGATAAACCTGAGTATCAATACACGTATCATTCGCAAGGCGTTGTCGCTCGACCTGGCGCACTTCGAGAATGCTGAGTTCTACGACAAGATGCAAAACGCGCGCCGCGAAGCTGACTGGCGCAGCCTGCAGATTGTGAACGGCGGCTTCTACGTGATCCAGAATGTCGTTACGCTGATCACCTTTGGCGCGCTTCTACTGCGCTTCAGCCCCTGGCTGGCGCTGATCTTGTTCCTGGCCACCATCCCGGCCTTCGTGGCCCAGAGCCGCTACGGCGAGCTGAACTTCCGCGTGCTGTCCTGGCGAGCGCCTGAGTACCGCCGTTTGACTTACCTCGAGCACCTGCTGACCGACTACGATGCGGTCAAGGAGGTCAAGCTGTTCGGGCTGGGCGAGCCGCTGCTGGGCCGGTACGCCGACCTGTTCTGGAAGTTCTTGCGAGAGGACCAGGGCATTGCGCAGCGGCGCAGCCTGGCCTCGCTGGGGTGGGGGCTGCTGGCCACCGTCTCCTACTACGGCGCCTATGCCTGGATCGTCTGGCGGGCGGTCGGGGGCGCGATCACGCTTGGCGATATGACGCTGTACCTGGGCATCTTCCGCAGCAGCCAGAACATGTTTGAAGCGGTGCTCTACGGCTTGAGTGAACTCTACGAGAATGGGCTGTTCATGAGCAACCTGTTCGCTTTCCTGGCGCTGGAACCTCAGATGAAAGTAGCCAGCCGGCCCGCGTCGCTGCCACCGGAGATCCGCGTGGGTGTTGAGTTTCGCAACGTTTCATTCCGCTACGAAGGGCAGGAAAGCTGGGCTCTGATGAATATTGACCTGCGCATTCGACCTGGAGAGAAGGTCGCTCTAGTTGGTCCGAATGGCGCCGGGAAGACGACGCTCATCAAGCTGCTGACGCGCCTTTATGATCCGACCGAAGGGCAGATTCTTCTCGATGGTGTCGACCTGCGCGAGTTTGACCCGCGCGATCTGCGGCAACGGATCGGCGTGATCTTTCAGGATTTCGTCCGCTATCACCTGGCTGCGGCGGAGAATGTGGGCTTTGGGCAGATCGACGCGCTGAACGATCGTTCACGGATTGAGATGGCGGCGGAGAAGAGCGGCGCCGACCCGGTGATTCGGGCGCTGCCCGAGGGCTACGAGACCACGCTTGGACGATGGTTCAGTAAGGGGCGCGATCTATCGGGCGGCGAGTGGCAGAAGATCGCGCTGGCCCGGGCTTTCATGCGTGACTGCGAAGTCATCGTCCTTGACGAGCCCACGGCAGCGCTGGATGCCGAGAACGAGATGCGGGTGTTTCAGCAATTCCGAGAGCTGACGGCGGACAAGATCGCCGTGTTGATCAGCCACCGCTTCTCTACGGTGCGCATGGCCGACCGGATCTTTGTCATCGAGCAAGGGCGTCTGAGCGAAGAAGGAACGCACTCTGACTTGCTGCTGCTGGGCGGCACTTACGCTCGCCTATTCGCGCTGCAGGCCGAGTCGTATCGCTAGGCTCCCATGCCCAACGCCTCGAGCCGTACTCTGCCGCTGGCTCAGTTGTATCACTGCGCCGAGCGAATTCGATGACCCACGGCACTGCCGGACCATAACGGCGGACGAAAAGCCGGGTGACGATCAGGCCCCAGCAGCGGAGTGCCCAGCCCCTGAGCAAGTGGCAAGCGTGCGAACAAACTCCGACGACCTCACGGCGGCGTATCCTGGCGAAGGTACGTGCTGCCAGATTTCGGCTTGACTGGCCTGGGCCTAATCGTCCCCGGGCTGAACGTGCTGTTGGAAGGAGCGGCGGGGCGTTCGGACTTCGTCCTACCTCGAGGCCGGCGGGGCGGTGTCGACCGTGCGAGCGTTTGTCAGGCCGCGCAGGGCGGACACGGGCAGTCGCAGATTGGCGCCGCGCTGCCCCGCACTGACGTGGACCTCGGCCAGATCCAGGGCCGAGCGGTCCAAACAGATCTCAAAACCACGGTTGAGCAGCGCCAGCGCAG
The DNA here is from genome assembly GCA_020845955.1 of Anaerolineales bacterium. Taxonomy (GTDB): domain Bacteria; phylum Chloroflexota; class Anaerolineae; order Anaerolineales; family UBA6663; genus JADLEU01. The sequence continues at coordinate 2,473 of JADLEU010000337.1, read as the reverse complement.
AGATACCACCCACCTGCAGTCCGGTCAGGGTTTCCGCCTCACGTTGGGTTGCCATCCGCAGCTTCTTTTCGCCCAGCGAGGCGGCCAGGGCCTTTAGATCCACAGCGCGGCCGGCCGGCGCCATGACCAGGATCGGCTTTTTGCCTTTGGCTTCGCGCAGCACCACGAGGGTCTTATAAACCAGATGAGGCGAAACGCCCAAGGACTCCGCTGACTCCTCGGCCGAGCGCTTCTCTGGCGGCAACTCAAACACGGTGTAGGTGACGCGCCGCGAGTCGAGCAAGCGGGTCACGTTATTGCGGAAGGCCACAGCGCAGCTCGGGGGCTTCGGGGGGTCTGCATCTTAGAGGTGGGCGGCGAAGTTGATCAGACGCCAATAGGCGCGTTGGGCAAAGCCCGGCCAGCGCGAGCTCGGCAGGAGCGGCGGGAACGCTTTCGCCTTGGCCTCGTCCCACCGGTTGCCCGCGCCGGCGGTGGACCACAGCAAGTCGGCGCCGACAAAGCCCGCTTCGATTACCTCGGGATCGGGATCGAAGCCATTGTTGATATAGACGTTGTCATGGATCCAATTCCCCTCGGGCATAACGGGAATGTCCCAGGCAGGGCTGTTGCCAAAGAACCCTGGGAAATCAGTGAGCGCCACAATGGCGACCGCGAACGATTTGTGGCCGGAGAAGGTATTGCCGGTGACCTCGGTGCTGTCGGCCGACAGGATAAGCAGCCCAGTGCCGTCCGGCACCAGGTTAACGGTCATCTCCGGCCGCGAGAAGTTGGGTAGGTTGTTATTCTCGAAGCGGTTGTTCACAATACGCGTGGCCGAACCCTCGGTGGCAGTCTTGCCGGGTAAAATAAAGACCAAGATGCCGGCGGTGTTGTCGTGACTGTAGTTGTTCTCGACCAAGGCGTCAACCGAGTTCTCGATCTCGATGCCGGATACGTTGCCGAAGGCTTCATTGTTGCGCAGGACGATACCGCGAGATTGGCCGACGTAGATGCCAGTGTCGTTGACGCCGCTGGTGACTGAGCCTTCGATGAGGACATCACTGGACAGGATGGGAAACAAACCATACTCGCCGGTGTTCTCAGTGATGAGATCGCGGAAGGCAACGCCCGTGACGCCCTGGGCCGTGACTCCGTTGGAAGTGTAGTTTCGCACGTGGAAACCGCTCATGGTGAAGTAGTCGCCGATGGCCAGGACGCCGTTGGCTTGGCCGTTGTCGCCATCCAGAATGGGGCGCTGGTCGTCAGCCACGACGCCCTGCAACGTCAGGCTGTCGGTCGCGACCAGCACGGTCTCATGGTAAACGCCCGGTAGGACCTGGACGATATCGCCGGGTGCGGCGGTATCTACGACCGCCTGGATGGACTCGCCAGGGGCGACCGTCAGGAGCCGGCCGGTGCCGCGCACGTCGAGGACCTCAGGCACAGCCGGGGCGCCAGCCTTGCCGCCCGCGCCGGCCGTAGCCACGTCGGGGGCAACCGGCCAAAGGCCAAGGCCCGCAATGACCAGCACGGGCAGCGCCGCCAAGACCGCCACAGAACTGAATAGCCGCTTCTTCATTGCCGTAAATGCCTCCGAGCAGAGCCGGGTGAAGGCAGAGAGAGTAGCACAGACGGGCCGGGAGAACAATTACGGCGGCCAACTACCGGTCCTGGGAGGCAGCAACCAGGCGGCTGAACAATGCCGGTTGGCGCGAGGAGATAAGTCGACTAGAATCCTGGCTGGCTGGAGGTGCGTTGATGACGAGCGAACCCGACCAGAAGACTGTGGGTGACCCAATTTATTGCGCGAATTGCCATTTTCGGCTGGATCTCACCGATAAGTTCTGTCGTGAGTGCGGGCTGCCGACGGTGCACCGCGCCCACACACAGCGCTCGATCCCGGCGGAGCCGCCGGACACGTTGGAGTTCAGGCGGGCGATGGAGGTGGCCGCGGACCCTCAACCGTTTGTCCGTCCGGCGGTTGACGATCGAATGGCGGGGGGCAAGGAAGAGGACGAGGCTCTGACGACGGGCAGCGTCGTGCGTGTTACCAGCCCGACGCAAGCCACGCGGGCAGCACTCTCGACCGCGCTAATGGTCGGTCTGATTGTGGTATTTGTCGTGATCGGGCTTGTGTTGCTCGTGCTGGCGTTTCAGGTCTGAGCGGCTAGAACAGACCCCAGTCAGAGCCAGCACCCTCTTCCATCATCGCAGGCTCCCAGAGCTCAGCGCCCATCTCGATCACGGTAGGCCGTCCGGCTACGTCGGCAACCTTCTTGCGCGTTTCTTCCATGATGGCCGGGCCATAGGGACAGAAGGGCGTCGTCAGGATCATCTTGACCTGGGCCTTTTCGGACTGCAAGTCCAGGTCGCGGATCAAACCCAACTCGATGACGTTGAGGCCGATTTCGGGGTCGATGATTTCGCGCAGGGCGTCGCGGACGGCCTCCGCCATGGCCGGCTCCTGCGACTCGGCCTGCCAGATGAGATT
>JADLEU010000336.1 GCA_020845955.1 Anaerolineales bacterium | reverse complement strand
TCGAGCAGGCCCGCCTGCGCTTCAAGCCGGCCCCCAAGCCCGAGCCGCCGGCTGGCCCAACGCTTCGGCCTCCAGCTCCCAGTCTCCCGCTTCCATCTGCCGACCCCACCGATCCCCTCGTCGATATTCTCATTGACGAGCCCGCCCCGGAGCCATCCGCTGCCAGCGGTCCGACTCTGACTTCTGACCTCCGCCCTCCAACCTCCAATCCCGAGCCTCCAGCATCCGACCTCCGACCTCCCACCTCTCACCTCCCGCCCCCCGCCCCCCACGACTCATCCCTCCAGACCACCTCCACCCCCGAGCACCTCGACCGCGCCCTGCGCCGCCTCGACGAGCAGGCGCGGCTGGCCCTGGAAGAGCAGGGGGTCAATACGCTCTTCCTGGCGCTCGGCATGCTGCACTACGCCGACGAGGCTGGCCCGCTGCGCGCGCCGCTGCTGCTGGTGCCCGCCCGCCTCGAGCGCAAGAGCGCCCGCACCGGCTACACCCTGCAGGCTGGCGACGACGAGCCGCTGGTCAACCCGGCGTTGGCCGAATACCTGCGCCGCCTGCACGGCCTCAGCCTGCCGGAGCTGCCCGACCCCGGCGACGGAGATGGCGATGTCGATCTCGCCGCCTGGTTTCAGGCGGTGGGCGTGGCCATCGCCGGCCCGGCCCAGGCCGCCTGGCGCGTGGCCGACGAGATCTACCTGGGCCTGTTCTCGTTTCAGAAGTTCGTCATGTACAAGGACCTGGAGGCCAACAACTCGGCACTCCAACAGCACCGCCTCGTGCGGCAGCTGGTGGCGCGCGGCGCGCCCGAAGCGCGGGGCGAGGGGGCCAGCGCCGCCGATGCAGCTGAACCGGGCGGGCCGCCGACGGCCGGCTACGCGCCGCTGATTACCAATCTCCAATTGCCGCCCGAGATCCTGGCGCTCGATCTGGACCACGCCTTCCCGCCCGAGAACAGCGCCCAGGTGGTCGACGCCGACGGCAGCCAATTGCGCGCCATCGTCGCCTCGGCCCGCGGCTACGACCTGGTGGTGGAGGGCCCACCCGGCACCGGCAAGTCGCAGACCATCACCAATCTGATCGCCCAGGCGCTGGGCGCGGGCAAGAGCGTGCTCTTCGTGGCCGAGAAGATGGCCGCGTTGGAGGTCGTCTACCGCCGCCTGGTGGCCGCCGGGCTGGGCGAGTTCTGTCTCGAGTTGCACAGCACCAGGGCCAACAAAGGCGCTGTGATCCAATCGCTAAAGAGCGCGTTGGATGCCTCGCTGCAGCGCCCTGTGCCGGCCAACGGCGATGACCCGGCCGCTCCGCGCCTGCCGCCCGTCCGGGCCGTGCTCACCGAGTATGCCCGCGCGGTCCATGCCCCGCACGCTGCGCTGGAAGTCTCGCCCTACCGCGCCAATGGCGAGCTGGGCGCCGTGCTGGGCGCGCCGCGCCTGCGGCTGGCGTTGGAGGCCGAAGCCGTCACTCGCGCCCAACTCGACCAAGCCCTGCGCGCCCTCGACGACCTGGCCGCGGCGGCCGGGCCGGTGGGCGCGCCGGCCGCGCACCCCTGGCGCGACACCACGCGCGCCTTCTACACCGAAGACGATCTGGACGCCGTGCGCGATCTGGCCGAGCGCCTCCAGATCCGCGTGGCCGACCTCGGCCAGCGCGCCGCCGCGGTGCAAGCTGTCCTCAGCCTGCCGCCCCCGCGCACCCTGGGCGACATCGACGCTGCCGTCACCATCGGCGAAGCCCTGGCGGCCTCGCCCGGCGTGCCGCTGGCCGTGCTGCGCGATCCAGCCTGGAACGCGCCGCCGCCGGCCGCCCTGGCGCTCATCGCCCACGGCCGGAACATCGGCGAGCTGTGGGCGCGCGCCCGCCAACACTACACGCCCCAGGTGCTCGAGTTCGACCATCGCGGCGACATCGCCTACGTGCAGCAGAAGGCGCGGAGCGCGCTCAGCTTCCTGGCCTTCCTCGACGCGCGCTGGCGTGACATCCGCCAGCGCTGGCAGGGCTACCGCGTGCCGGGCTACGCGCCCAGCCTGCTGGCGCAGGCCGAGGACATGCAGATCGTCGTCCAGCTTCAGGCCGAGCGCCAGGCGCTGGCCGCCGGCGATACCCAGGCGCGGCACTTGTTCGGCGCGCTGTGGCAGGGCGAGTCGTCCAACTGGGAGGCGCTCGACCGCTACTTGCGCTGGGTCGTTGACTTCCGCGCGCTGCTCAAGCAGCACGTCCTCACCGGCCGTGTGCTGGAAATAGCCGCTCACCCGATCCCCAAGCTGGACAGCCTGGAGCCCCTGCGTGCGGCAGTCGATTTGGCCCGCCAGGCGCTGGCCAGCCTGGGCGCCGCCGTGGGCTGGCCGGCCGGCTATCTCGAAGCGGCGCCGCTCGATGAGATCGCCGCCCGGGCAAGGGCGCTGGCCGCGAGCCTGCCGCTGGCCGCGCGCTGGATGGCCTTTCAGACGGCCCGCGCCGCCGCCGCCCAGACCGTCGCGGCCGAGGCGCTGGCCCCGGCGCTGGCCGGCGAGGTGCCTTTCGAGCAGCTCAACGCCGCCTTCCGCCGCGCCTTCTGGCAGCGCTGGCTGGCCGCCGCGGTGCAGGCGCGCGACCCGCTGCGCCAGTTCCACACCCTGACCCACGAGCAGCGCGTGGCCGAGTTCCGCGCCCTCGACGAGGCGGTGCTGCGCGAGAACCGCGCCGCGCTGGTTGCCCGGCTGCGCGAGACCGTCCAGCGCCGGCTGCAGGCGGCCGAGGTGGCCCAGGTCATGCCCTACCTGCGCCGCCAGATGGCGCGCCAGCGCGGCCTGGCCCCCCTGCGCCAGACCCTGCGCCAGGCCGAGGCCGCCATCCGCGCCATCAAGCCGTGCTTCATGATGAGCCCGCTGACCGTGGCCCAACTGCTCGACGGGCGCCAGCCCGGCTTCGACCTGGTAATCTTCGACGAGGCCTCGCAGCTGCCGTCGGAGGACGCCGTGGGCGCGGTGCTGCGCGGCCGCCAGCTGGTAGTGGTGGGCGATCCCAAGCAGCTCCCGCCCACCAATTTCTTTGAGGTGATGAACGGCCAGGTCAGTGCGCCGCTGGGCGACGACGGCCAGCCGCTCTATGAAGAGACCGAGAGCGTGCTCGAGGAGTTCCTGGGCGCGGGGCTGCCGGCCAGTCGTCTTACCTGGCACTACCGCAGCCGCCACGAGGGCCTGATCGCTTTCAGCAACGCCAGCTTCTACGACGGTGGCCTGAACACCTTTCCCAGCGTTGAGACGCCCGGCGCGGGCGGCAACGGCGTGCGCTTCGAGTTCGTGCCCGACGGCGTCTACACCGGCCAGGGCCTCAACCCGGCCGAGGCGCGCCGCGTGGCCGAGGCCGTCGTCGGGCACGCTCGCGCCTACCCGGCCTTGACCCTGGGCGTGGGCACCTTCAACCTGCGCCAGCAGCAGGCCATCCAGGACGAGCTCGAGCAGCGCCGCCGCGCCGACCCCAGCCTGGAGCCGTTCTTCGCCGCCCGCGAGGAGGGCGGCTTCTTCGTTAAGAACCTGGAGAACATCCAGGGCGACGAGCGCGACGTGATCTTCATCAGCGTCACCTACGCCCGCGCGGCCGACGGGCGGCTGCGCTACAACTTCGGCCCGCTCAACGCGCAGAACGGCTGGCGCCGGCTCAACGTGTTGGCCACCCGCGCCCGCCAGCACATGCGCGTCTTCGCCTCCATCCGCGGCGGTGACATCGACGCGGCCGCGCCCTCGGCCGGAGCGCGCCTGCTGCGTGACTTCCTGCTCTTTGCCGAGCACGGCCGCCTCAACCATCCCGCCGCCGCGCGGGCCGCCGAGCGCGAACGGCCGCAGGTCGCGTTCGAGCGCGACGTCTACGCCGAGCTTACCCGGCGCGGCGTGCAGCTCGCGCGCCAGGTGGGCGTGTCGAGCTACCGGATCGACTTTGCCGTGCTCGACCCGGCACTGCCGGGGCGGTACGTCTGCGGCCTGGAGTGCGACGGTCCGGCCTACTGCGCCGCGACCACCGCCCGCGACCGCGACCGGCGGCGCCAGCAAGTGCTCGAAGCCCGCGGCTGGACCCTGCACCGCATCTGGTCGGCCGACTGGTACAAAGACCGCTCCGGCCAGATTGAGCGCCTGCTGGGCTTGATTGAAGCCGCCCGCGCCGAAGCCCTGGCCGACGCCGAGGTCGAATCTGCGTCTCCGTTCGTCGCCGCCCGCGCCGAACCCTCCGCCGAAACCGGCAGCGAGCCCGAAGACACTCTTCCACACGCCCGGCTGGACTCAGCCGCGCACGTACCCGGCAGTACTCAGCCGCCCACGCACCCCGCCGGACTCAGCCGCCCACACCCAGGGCCCGACGACTACCAGCGCCCCGCCGTCGCCGCCTACCGCTTCGCCCCGGGCGAAGGGCGCTTGGTGGGCCGCGACCTGCTCGACGCCCCCGCCAGCCAGCTACAGAACGCCGTGGCTCGCGTGGTGGCCGCCGAGGCGCCGGTGCACCTGGAAGACCTGGTGGCGCGGGTGGCCGGCCTGTGGGCGGTGCGCGCCGGCAGCCGCATCCGCGCCCGCATCCTCGACGCCGCCCAGTCCGCCGCGGCCGAGGGCCGCTTGGTGCTGCGCGGTGACTTCGCCTGGCAGCCCGACAACGCCTGGCACCCCGACGCCGCGCTGGCCGTCCGCTCGCGCGCCGGCACGCGCATCCCCGCCGAGCGCATTGCGCCCGAAGAGGTACGTGCCGCCGTGCTGCGCATCCTCGGCGCCGGCTACGGCTTCCCGCGCCCAGCCTTGGTGAACGAAGTCCGCGCGCTGTTTGGCTACGGCCGCGCCAGCGACACGCTGACCGCCGCCGTCGAGGCGGCGCTGGCGGCCCTGCTGGCCGAGGGGGTGGTGGGCGAAGGTAGCGCGGGGCTGACGCTGCGCTCTTGAGAAGGTCGGCCGCCGAGCGCTAAAGCACCCGGCCGGCAAGAGCGCGAAGCCCGCTGAAGTAGGCTCCTTCACAGGGGAACACCACGCCGTGCTTATCCTTTGTCCCGGGCCGCAATGGGTCTGGCATCGTTGTGCGAGCACCTGGGTCTGTCGGCGCAAATGGTGTCGGCGCACGCCCGGCCGGTTTCCCCGGCGCTAGAGGGCTGGAGCGCCAAAGCAGCAGTATCGCAACGCTCACCGCGAGGAGCCCAACCAGCCCGATGGCGGAACACCTCGTTGGCTTCATGGCGTAGCGCCGAGCCTGAGATGCCGGGCCACCCTCCAGAGTGCGAGGGCCGCGAGTGGCTGGTGCCGCGCGGGTCAAACACGATCAGGTCGCGCGCGTCGCGGCTGCAACCTCCGCGTTCGCGGGGCAGGTCCACTCCTACAAAGGCAAAAAGCCGGCTGCCCAGCCCAAGCCCAACCGCTCCAGTGTCTCGGGGGTGGGATTGCCGGTGGCCTTGTCCCAGCCGGCCAGCTCGTAGTACTGGTCCTGGGCCGCGGCGAGCTCGGCCTCGCTCAGCGCCACCTGGGCGGTGGGGCCGGTGCCGGCCAGCGCCTTGTAGAACTTCTTGGGTAGCTTGTCGTTGGCGCGGGTGAGGCCTTCGCGGGCGTTGAAGAGCCGCAGCATGTTCAGGCGACGTTCGCCGATCGTCATCAGTTCGCCCAGGCTGAAGTCGCTCCAGCCGGTGACGCGGCGCACCAGTTCGACCGCCTCGGCCGGACCGTAGAGGGTCCAGGCCGGACCCCAGACGAACTGGCACAGCGCGGCCGAGTCGAGGAAGGAATAGAACTGCTGGCTGCGCTGCGCGAAGAACACCTTGCCGGCATCGAGCGAGCCGGGCGCGAGGGTGCGCTCCACGCCAAGCTGCTTGAGGCGACCCATGTAGAGGTCGGAGGCGCCGTCTTCGACCATGGGGTCGTGCTCGGACGACTGGTGGTCGGCGCCGAATGGGTTGACGGCGTAGATCAGCCCCAGCGAGCGCTTGGCGTGGGGCATGTGGGCCGGGGCCTCGGCGCCCTTGACGGTGATCAGGTAGTCGTGGCCCTTCTCCAGCCGGTGGGCGGCCCGGCGCGATCCCTCGGCCAGGACGTTGCCGAGGCCCTGGCGGGTGGCGATCTGCTCGGTCAGGCGGACCATGCCGGCGGCGTCGCCGAACTTGAGGGGGAAGCCGACTTCGGCCTCGGTGAGCACGCCGTTCTCAAAACACTCCATGGCCCAGGCCACGGTGGCGCCGGTGCCAATGGTGTCGAGGCCGTACTCATTGCAGATCTTGTTGACCAGGCTGACGGCGTTCAGGTCGTCAATGCCGCAGTAGCTGCCAAAGGTGGAAAGGGTTTCGTACTCGGGTCCGCCGTGTTTGCGCTCGACCGGCCGACCCTGCCACTCGGTCTCGACCACGCGCTTACAGCGCACGCAGCAGGCGTAGCAGGTGTCATTCTCCTTGAGGATGGTCTCGGTCATCACCTCGCCCGAGATAGCCTCGAAGCCTTCGAACTGGCCCGCGTTGTAATTGCGGGTGGGCAACGTGCCGGTAGCATTTTGGTAGGAGAGCACGCCGGCCGTGCCGTGGTCGCGCAGGCCGGCCATATCGACGTTGGTGTCGAGCACGGCCGGCCCGACCTTGGCCAGAGTGTTCAGCCCCTGGGCGTCAGCCAGGTTCAGGCGCTTGCCGCGCAGCGGGCCGCGCGCGACGACGGCCTTAAGGTTCTTGCTGCCCATGACGGCGCCCAGGCCAGTGCGGCCGGCGGCGCGGTTGGCCATGTTCATGATCGCCGCCAGGCGCGCGAGCTTCTCGCCGGCCGGCCCCACCTGGGCGATCTCGATCTTGTCGTCGCCCAGCTCGGCCTTGAGCAGCGCGTCGACGTCCGAGGTGGTCTTGCCCCACAGGTGGGCGGCGTCACGCAGCTCGGCCTGGCCGTCATTGAGCCAGAGGTAGACCGGCTTGCCGGCGCGGCCGGTGACAACCAGGCCGTCGAAGCCGGCGAACTTCAGCTCGGCCGGGAAGAAGCCGCCCATCTGGCTGTCGCCGATGCCGTCGACCAGCGGCGACTTGGCGTTGACGGCGGCCCGGCTCTGGCCCGAGATGGCCGCGCCAGTGGCCGGCGAGAGCATGATGGTGAGCACGTTCCCGGGGCCGAGCGGGTCGATGCCGGGTTTGAGGTCCCTGAGCAGGTAGTACATGCCCATGGCCGAGCCGCCCAGGTACTGGCGATAGAAACTCTCGGGCGGGTGCTCGACGGTGAGCGTCCGGGTGGTCAGGTCGACATGCAGGATATTGCCGGTATATCCGTTGGGCATGGGGGCTCCTGAACAATTACGACACGATCAGGGTGATTCTACCGCCGGAAGGCGGGGTGTCAATGGAGCG
>JADLEU010000335.1 GCA_020845955.1 Anaerolineales bacterium | reverse complement strand
CCGAGCCGGGCGGGGCCGAGTCGGTCCCGCCCGACGCCACCCTGGTGCCGCACCTGGCCGCCAGCTTCCAGGCCGCGATCGTGGACGTGCTGGCCGGCAAGACGGTGGCGGCCGCCGAGCGTTTCGGCGTTACCGAGATCTTCGTGGCGGGCGGCGTCAGCGCCAACCAGGCCCTCAAGGCCGACCTCGAGCGCCGCGCGCCGTGTCCGGTGCGCGTCCCGCCGCTGGCGCTGTGCACCGACAACGCCGCCATGATCGCCGCCGCCGCCAACTTCCGCTACCTGGCAGGCCAACGCGACGCTCTAGACATCGATGCGTTGCCCAACTGGAAGCTGGTGTAACGCCGCGCTGTTCCTGGCCCTTCCCACCCGGGGCGCTGAGCCGCTCCTGCAGCCATCCCCTGGCCGGGTTTGGCCATCAACGTTCATTCGGGGGACCACCCACAAGGCACACCTACCCCGCCCGCGGCTGGCGCTGTCGCCTCGACTGCCCGTGCCCCAAGCAGGGAGGGTGGCCGCGCGCGTGTGCGCGGAACCGTCCAGGTTAGTCCTCGCACCACGGCAGGGCATCTCCCCTGCCTTTCAGTGGCGCACAGGGAGGACCACAATGACATCCACCGATCGCGGCACCCTGCCTCATCCGAGCGCGCGGGGCAGCCCGCCTGTTATTTCCACCGCCGATCTCCAGCGCCGGCTCGACGACGACGCGCTGATCCTGGTCGATGTCCGCCCTATGGCGGCCTACAACGGCTGGCAGTTGAAAGGCGAGGCGCGCGGCGGACACATCCGCGGGGCGGTCGCGTTCCCGCGAGCCTGGCTGGAGATGGCCGGACCCGACAGGCTGGGCCCACTGCTGGCCTCGAAAGGCATCCTGCCCGACAAGACCGTCGTCGTCTACGACGATGCGCCGGGCGACGCCGCGGCCCTGGCGGAGACACTCACCACGCGGGGCTTTGACGAGGTGTATGCCTGTGCCGGCCGGCTGGCCGAGTGGGCGGCCGACCCCAGCCTGCCCATGGAGCGCCTGCCGCGCTACGAAAAGCTCGTGCATTCCGGCTGGGTTGAGCAACTGATCGCCGGCCGGCGGCCCGCGACCTATGCTGGCAACGGTTTTGCGGTCTTTCACGTCAACTTTGGCGTGCCCGAGGAGTATGCCGAGGGCCATTTGCCTGGCGCCGTGCACCTGGACACCAATGCGCTCGAATCGGCTCGCACCTGGAACCGGCGCTCGCCGGCGGAGCTGGAAGCCGCCCTGCTCGCGCACGGCATCACCGCGGACAAGACCGTGGTGCTCTACGGCCGTGACACGACCGGCAATGCCAACGAGAAGGGGCCCGGCCGCCAGACTGGGCAGATCGCCGCTTTCCGCGCTGCGCTGATCCTGTTGTACGCCGGCGTGCGCGACGTGCGTATGCTGGACGGCGGCTACGACGGCTGGGTGTCGTCGGGGCATCTGGTGGAGGCGGCGCCGCGCCGGCCCACGCCCGCCGCCAGCTTCGGAGTGCAGATCCCGGCCCACCCCGAGTACCTCATCGATCTGGACGAGGTCAAAGACTTGCTGGCCGACCGGTCGGGCGCGGCGCTCGCCAGCGTGCGCACCTGGGCCGAGCACGTCGGCGACGTCAGCGGCTACACGTACATCGGCCCGCGCGGCCGCATCCCCGGCTCGGTGTGGGCCAACTACGGCAGCGACGCCGATCACATGGAGACTTACCGCAATATCGACAACACCATGCGCAGCTATCCCGAAATTGCCGCCAATTGGAGCCGGAACGGCATCACGCCCGGCAAACGCGTGTCCTTCTATTGCGGCACGGGCTGGCGCGCCAGCGAAGCCTGCTTTTGCGCATATCTGATGGGTTGGCCGCATATCTCGGTCTACGATGGCGGCTGGTTCGAATGGAGCAGCGATCCTGCCAATCCGGTCGAGACCGGCGCGCCGCGGCCGGTGAACTAGCCGTCCTGAACACGCGCGGCGTGGATTTCGGCGCTCGGTTACAATAGTGCCCAGCCGCATCCACCGCCTGCCGCAGAGCGCAAACTATCATCCGGAGCCTGCCTAGCCCTATGCCTGCCTCGGTTCCTTCTGTCCTTCAGCCCATCCAGGGCGCCGTCGTCGTCGGCGCGTCCACCGGCATCGGCGCGGCGCTGGCCCGCCGGCTGGGCCGGGCCGGCTATCACCTGGCGCTGGCCGCGCGCCGGGCCGCGCCGCTAGGCGAGCTGTGCGCCCAGATCAATGCCGAGGCCGGCCGGCCCGTGGCCCGCGCCTACCCGCACGACGTCACCCAGGGGACCGAGGTCCCGGCGCTTTTCCAGGCCATCCTGCGCGACCTGGGCCGCATCGACCTGGTGGTCTACAGCGCCGGCGCACTCCTCCCCGTGGCGCTCTCAGAGTTTGACTATGCCAAAGACCGCGCCATGTTCGAGGTCAACCTGCTGGGCGCGCTGGCCTGGCTTAACCAGGCCGCCATGCTTTTCGAGCGCCAGGGCAGCGGCCAGATCGTGGGCCTGTCGTCGATTGCCGGCGAGCGCGGCCGCATCGGCGCCCCGGCCTACAACGCCTCCAAGGCCGCCCTCAACACCTATCTGGAAGCGCTCCGCAACCGGCTGGCGCGCAAAGGCGTCCACGTGCTCACCGTGCGCCCCGGCTTCGTGCAGACCGAGATGCTCAAGCACAGCCCCAAATCCTTCTGGGTCATCTCGCCCGAGCAGGCCGCCGAAGACATCTACCAGGCCATCCGCGCCCGCAAACAACTCGTTTACAGCCCGGCCCGCTGGCGCCTGGTCGGCCTGGTCATTCGCCACATCCCCTCGGCCGTCTTCCGGCGGATGAGTTTCTGACTCCTGGCGCCGGCCATCGCCTTCGGGCCGGCGCTATGATTAACCATCTAATGTCTCCCAACTTTCCCGACTTCGACCGCCTTACGCCCGTTAGCAGCTTTGGCCGCGCCGCGCGGAGCACCGGCTATGTCTATCGCCCGACGCACGTCGATCAGATCGCCGGCCTGTTTCGCCGCGCCGCGGCTCATGGGTTCACCATCGCCCCGCGCGGGGCCGGCCGCAGCTATGGCGACGCGGCCCTCAACGGCGGCCAGGTTGTGCTGGATTTACAGCGCATGGATCGAGTGCTCGATTGGGACCCGGCCAGCGGCGTTATCCGCGTCGAGCCGGGGGTCACCATCGAGCAGGTGTGGCGGCACACGCTCGAGGACGGCTGGTGGCCGCCGGTCGTGCCCGGCACGATGCGCCCGACCCTGGGCGGCTGCCTGGGCATGAACGTCCACGGCAAGAACAACTTCCGCACCGGCCCAATCGGCGAACACGTGCTGGCCTTTGAGGCGCTGCTGCCCACCGGCGAGCACGTGACCTGCACCCCCACCCACAACGCCGACCTGTTCTACGGCCTGATCAGCGGCGCTGGCCTGCTGGGCGTGTTCACCTCAATCACGCTGCAGCTCAAGCATCTCTACTCCGGCAATCTCGCCGTCGAAGCCTGGGCCACCCCAAACCTGGCCGCTACCCTGGACGACATGGAGCCGCTCAAGGTGGAGGCCGACTACCTGGTGGGCTGGATCGACGGCACGGCCACCGGCCGGGTGCGCGGCCGCGGCCAGATCCACCAGGCCCGCTACCTGCCGCCCGGGGCCGACCCGCGCCCGGCCTACACCCTCAGCCTGGACTATCAGGCGCTGCCCGATACCCTCTTCGGCCTGCTGCCGAAATCGATCCTGTGGCGCTTCATGCGCCTGGGCCTCAACCGTCCCGGCGTAGCGCTAGTCAACGCCGCCAAGCACCTGGCCGCGCGGCTGCAAAGCCCGGGCCGCCGCCACGCCTACGAGCAGTCGCTGGCAGCCTTCAACTTCCTGCTCGACTACATCCCCAACTGGCAGCACGGCTACGGGCGCCACGGCTTGCTGCAATACCAGAGCTTCATCCCGCGCGCGGCGGCCGCTGGCACCTTCCTGGCCATTCTCGAGCTCTCGCAGCGCCGCCGCCAGCCCAGCTACCTGGGCGTGCTCAAGCGCCACCGGCCCGATCTGTTCCTGCTCAGCCACGCCGTCGACGGCTTCTCGCTGGCCCTGGACTTCCCCGTGCCGGCCTCGCCAGCCGGCCGTGCCGACTTTCAGCAAATGGCCCACGATTTCGACCAGATCGTGCTGTCAGCCGGCGGGCGCTTCTACCTGGCCAAGGATAGCACCCTGACGCCTCACACCGCGGCCCGCTACCTTGGCCCCGATGTTCTAGGACGCTGGCAGGCGCTCAAGATGCGCTGCGACCCTGGCCAACTGCTCCAGACCGAGCTTTACCGCCGCGTGCTCGCCCCCGCCCTGGCCAGCGCCTCGGGCGCGCCCCCGGCTGAGGCGCCGCCCGCGAGCGCGCTGGTCCCTCGGTCTGCCGACCCGGCGGCAGCGCCGCAGCCCTCCAACGGGCATCGACCACGGGCGCCGGGGGGGCCTTAACGGTTCTTTACGATTCTGCCGCCGAAAAACCCGCGAAAACGCGAGACAATTGGGCGTGTAACCGAAGGTCAGGCAGTAACGGTGCCCTGGATAGTGACGAACGCTGGACCGCGCGATTTGGAATGACCTGATGTCGATTGAACACAAAATCCGTCCCGGCCGGCCGCGCGAGAGCGTGCAGGCCCGCCTGGCCGACGGCCGCATCTATGAAGCGCCGCCGGGCGCCACCCTGGCCGAGATCCTATGCGTGGCCGCTCGGCCCGGCGACCCGATGGTCGTGGCCGCCATAGTGAACAATAAGCTGACCGAGCTCACCGCGCCGCTGGCGCGCGACTCGGACCTGGCCCCCGTTACCGTGGCCCAGACTGACGGCACGCGCATCTACCGCCGCTCGCTCGTATTCCTGCTGGTGGCGGCCACCAAGGAATTGTTCCCCGAAGCCGGGATCTTCGTCGAGCACGCCGCGGCCACGGCGGGCGGCTACTTCTGCGAGGTCAGCGGCCGCCCCGCGGGGCCGTTCACCCAGGCGGAGCTCGACCAGATCGAAGCGCGCATGCGCGCCATTGTGGCCGAAGACCGGCCCTTCGTGAAGACCGTCGTACCGGTCGATGAAGCCATCGAGCTGTTCAAGGCGCGCGGCGAAGAAGACAAGGTGCGCCTGCTGGCGCACCGCGAGAAGAAGACGCTGGTGCTGTACCGCATGAACGGCCATGCCGATTACCTCCAGGGCTACATGGTCCCTTCGACCGGCTACCTGCGCTCGTTCGCGCTGCGCGCCTTTCCGCCCGGCTTTCTGCTGCAGTTCCCGCACGTCGACAGCCCCGAGGTGCTGACGCCCAACGCGCCATACCCCAAGCTGTTCGCCGTCTTCGAGGAATATGGGCACTGGCTGAACCGGCTGGAGATCCGCGGCGCCGGCGCGCTGAACGATACCATCGCCTCGGGCCGGCTGGCCGAGGTCTCGCTGGTAGCCGAGGCGCTGCATGAGGGCCGGCTGGCGCGCATCGCGGCCGAGATCGCCGAGCAGCGCGAGCGCATCAAGGTCGTGCTGGTAGCCGGGCCGTCCGCTTCGGGCAAGACGACCTTCTCCAAGCGGCTGGCCATTCAACTGCTGGCCAACGGGCTGCACCCGTTCCCGCTGGCCCTGGACGACTATTTCGTCGATCGCGAGAAAACGCCGCGCGACGCCCAGGGCCAATACGATTACGAGACCATCGCTGCGCTCGACGTGGGCCTGTTCAACGACCACCTGGTGCAGCTCATGGCCGGCCAACAGGTGCGGCTGCCGCACTATAACTTCGTTACCGGCCAGCGCGAGCCAGGACCGGCGATTGTCCTGGGGCGCAACGCCATCATCATCGTCGAGGGCATCCACGGTCTGAACCCGGCCCTGGTGCCGGGCGTGCCGGCCGAGACGGTCTACCGCGTCTACGTCTCGGCCCTGACCCAGCTCAACCTGGATCGCCACAACCGCGTCAGCACAACCGACACGCGCCTGATCCGGCGCCTGGTGCGCGATGCGGCCACGCGCGGCTACACCGCCGCGCAAACCCTGGAGCGCTGGGAGTCCGTCAAGCGCGGTGAGAAGCTGTATATCTTTCCCTACCAGGAGAACAGCGACGCCGTGTTCAACTCGGCGCTGGTGCACGAGCTGGCGGTGCTGCGCCCGTTGGCCCAGCCGCTGCTGCTGCAGGTGCGCTACAACTCGCCGCAGTATGTCGAGGCCAACCGGCTCCTGTCCTTCCTGTACTGGTTCCGGCCGGCGGTTGCCGCGCCCGTTCCCGATAACAGCAT
>JADLEU010000334.1 GCA_020845955.1 Anaerolineales bacterium | reverse complement strand
CGCACGACGCGGTAGTGCCGGTACATGTGCTCGTACAAGAACCGTTTCAGCTCGCGGTTGTGCGCCGCGAAGGCTTCACCCCAGCCGATGACGTTGTGGGGCAGGCTCTGCAGGGCCGCGACCGAGGCGACCGCAGCCGCTTCGATGCGAGCGTTGGTGGTCCGCACCAGGTCATCCACCTCCAGGCCGATCAGCCGGCGGATCAGGCGGTGGCGCGTCAGCTCGTCCAGGCTCTCGGTCTGCCAGCCGATGCTGTCGCGCCCGAGCTCCCACAGACCCAGGCCGGCCAGGTCGGCCGGAGCGATCAGGTTCGAGCGCAGACCATCGTCCAGGTCGTGAGCGGTGTAGGCCAGCTCGTCGGCCGCGTTGCAGATCTGGGCTTCCAGGTGGCCGCGCGTGCTGGCATCGTAGTCGCTGGCGTCGGAGATATCGTAGTCCGTCTCGTGCTTGACGATGCCCTCGCGCACTTCCCAGGTGAGGTTGAGGCCTGGCCATTCGGGGTAGCGGCGCTCGAGCTCGGTGACGATGCGCAGCGACTGCTTGTTGTGGTCAAAGCCGCCGTGACCCGCCATCAGGCGGTTCAGCGCCTCCTCGCCCGAGTGACCAAACGGCGGGTGCCCCAAATCGTGCGACAGGCAGATGGCCTCGACCAGGTCTTCGTTGGCGCCCAAAGCGCGCGCGACGGTGCGGCCTATCTGCGCAACTTCGAGGGTGTGGGTGAGGCGGGTGCGGTAGTAGTCGCCCTCGTAGTTGACGAAGACCTGGGTTTTGTATTCCAGGCGCCGGAAGGCGGTGGTGTGCAGGATGCGGTCCCGGTCGCGCTGAAAGGCAGTACGATCATCCGGCTCGGGGTCCGGCTGGTATGCCCGGCCGCGCGAGTTGCGGCTCAGCAGGCCATAGGGCGCCAGCGTCAGCGCCTCGCGTTCTTCGAGCTGCTTACGATCGATAATCATGAGGGCTACCTGGGCCGGCCCAGACTGGCCGGCAGAATATCATCCCGACCAGCCGTTGTCAAACTTCGGCCCGTTCGCTATAGTATCATAACGCCCGACCAATGGCCGGTGACGCCCAATCCGGAGGAGCCCACATGGCGACCAGGCAGACCAAGAAGGCGACCAAACGGCCAGCAGCGAAGAAGACCACGGCCAAGCGCACTACCGCCAAGCGGGCGGCCAGGCGGCCCGCCAGCAAGACAGCCGTCCCGCCCGAGCCGACCCGACGCGTGGGGTTGATGGCGCTGAGCGGCAAGCCGGCCACGATCGTCGGCGACGATGTGCGCGTGGGCCAGCCAGCCCCGCATTTCACGGCGCAGGTTGGGTTGTGGCCGGGGCACGACACGTGGGCGGAGATCGACCCGCTGGCCGCCACGGCCGGCAAGGTGCGCATCCTGTCCGCCGTGCCCTCTCTGGACACGAGCACCTGCGACCTAGAGACGCGACGCTTCAACAGCGAGGCGGCTCAGTTGGGCGGGGAGGTGCAGGTGATCACGGTGAGCACCGACCTGCCGGTAGCTCAGAAGCGCTGGTGCGGGGCAGCCGGCGTGGAGCACGTGGCGGCGGTCAGCGACCATATGGCCGGCGAGTTCGGCGTGAAGTATGGCACGCTGATGGCCGAGCGGCGCTGGCTGCGGCGGGCCGTGTTCGTGGTCGACCAGGCCGGCGTTGTGCGCTACGCGGACTACATGCCTCAGCTCAGCCAACAGCCCGACTACGAAGCGGTGTTGGCCGCTGCGCGGCAGCTGCTGTCCGGGGTCGGAGGCCGCCTGGCGTGAGCGCAAACCAGGATTCGGGCGCGCGCGTGCTGCGCATTATCGGGCTGGTGGCGCTGGCGGGCGTGGTGTTGTGCGGGCTGGCAGGTTCGTGTTTGTTGGGGTTGACGCTGATCGCGCCGCTCTTCGCGCAAGGGGGATGATCGGCGCTGTTGGACTGGCCCCGATCCTCTTCTCCTGCCGGCAATAACGCCAGGGGCATGCGCGCGGGCCAGGCCGCTCCCACGGATGGCCGGGGTCACTCTTCGAGCTCGGCCAGCTTTTGGGCCTTTTGCCACTGGGGGATGGACGAGTCCTTTTCGACGAGGGCCTGGCGCAGCTCGAAGATCTGGTCGCGCAGCAGGGCGGCCTTCTCGAACTCGAGCTGCTGAGCGGCCTCCTTCATCTGCTTCTCCAAATCCTTGATCAGGCGCGTCAACTCATCCTTAGGCAGTTGGGCCGGGGTGCTGGCGTGGTATTCGGCTTTCTCTTCGGCCACGGCGCGCAGGCGGGCGGTGAGGTCGCGCACCGACTTGAAGATGCCGGCCGGCACGATGCCGTGCGCCTCGTTGTAGGTGACCTGGACGGCGCGGCGGCGGTTAGTCTCGTCGATGGCGTGGCGCATCGAGTTGGTGAGCTTGTCGGCGTACATGAGCACGCGGCCGTTGACGTGGCGCGCGGCGCGGCCGATGGTCTGGATCAGCGAGGTGCCCGAGCGCAGGAAGCCTTCCTTGTCGGCATCGAGGATCGCTACCAGCGAAACCTCGGGCAGGTCCAGGCCTTCGCGCAGCAGGTTGATGCCGACGACAACGTCGAAGACGCCCAGGCGCAGGTCGCGCAGGATCTCGATGCGCTCGAGGGTCTCGATCTCCGAGTGCAGGTAGTGGACCTTGATGCCCAGCTCTAGGACGTAGTCGGCCAGGTCCTCGGCCATGCGCTTGGTGAGGGTGGTGACGAGCACGCGCTCGCCGCGCTCGACGCGGCGCCGGATCTCGCCGACCAGGTCGTCGATCTGGCCCTTGGTGGGGCGCACCTCGACCTCGGGATCAACCAGGCCGGTGGGCCGGATGATCTGCTGGACGACCTGGGCCGCGCGCCCCATCTCGTAGGGTCCGGGGGTGGCCGAGGTGTAGATGACCTGGCCCATGCGCTGCTCAAACTCATCGAAGCTGAGCGGGCGGTTGTCGAGGGCGGAGGGCAGGCGGAAGCCGTACTTGATCAGCTCCTCCTTGCGCGAGCGGTCGCCGCCGAACATGCCCCCGATCTGGGGCACGGCCATGTGCGACTCGTCGATGACCAACAGGTAGTCGTTTGGGAAGTAGTCCACCAGCGTGAGCGGGGGCGAGCCGGCCGGGCGCTGGTCGAGCGGCCGGGAATAGTTCTCGATGCCGGAGCAATAGCCGACCTCGCGCAGCATCTCCAGGTCGTAGCGGGTGCGCTGCTCGATGCGCTGGGCCTCCAGCAGCATGTTGTTCCGCTTGAAGTAGGCGATGCGCTCTTCCATCTCGCTCTCGATGTCGACGATGGCGGCGCGCAGCTTCTCGTCCTCGGTGATGAAGTGCTTGGCCGGAAAGATGTCGAGCGTCTCGTGGTCGTTGAGAATCTCGCCGGTGACGATGTCGAATTCGGCGATGCGCTCGACCTCGTCGCCGAAGAAGGCGATGCGGAAGCCGTTCTGCGCGCCGATGGGGATGATCTCCAGGGTGTCGCCGCGCACGCGAAAGATCCCGGTTTTGAGCTCGACGTCATTGCGCTGGTACTGGATGGTGACCAACTGGCGCAGCAGGGCATTGCGGCGGATGGTCTCGCCGGTGCGCAGGTGGACCATGTATTTCCGCCAGGCATCGGGCGAGCCCAGGCCGTAGATGCAGGAGACTGAGGCGACGATGAGGACGTCCTTGCGGCTAAGGAGCGAGGCGGTGGCGGCCAGGCGCAGCCGGTCGATCTCCTCGTTGATCTCGGTCTCCTTTTCGATGTACAGGTCATGCCGGGCAACGTAGGCCTCGGGCTGATAGTAGTCGTAGTAGGAGACGAAGTACTCGACCGCGTTGCGCGGGAAGAACTCCTTGAACTCGGCGTAGAGCTGGGCAGCCAGGGTCTTGTTGTGCGCCATGACCAGGGTCGGTTTCTGCACCTGGGCGACGACGTTGGCGATGGTAAAGGTCTTGCCGGTACCCGTTGCGCCGAGCAGGACCTGGTGCTTGTCGCCGCGCTGGAGGCCTTCGACGAGTTGGGCGATGGCCTCAGGCTGATCGCCGGTGGGCTGGAACTCGGAGTGGAGCTGGAACTGGGGCAT